>JBEEMY010000149.1:0-5844 GCA_041192415.1 Verrucomicrobiota bacterium
AGCGCGGCCTTGAGCGGCTTGAACAATTGCACGCTCGCCGGCAATGCCACCTCCGAAGTGAATCCCGCTTTCAACTACGGTGGCGGGGCGGATGAAAGCGTGTTGAACAACTGCATCGTCTATGGCAACGCCGCTTCCAGCGGTAATAATTACAACAACAGCACCTTGAATTATTGTTGCACGACGCCGCTCCCCGGCAGCGGCACTGGCAACTTCACCAACGCACCGTTGTTTGTGGACCTGGCCGGCGGCGATTTTCATTTGCAAAGCAGTTCGCCGTGCATCAACGCAGGAAATAATTCTTACGTCACCACCACCAATGACCTCGACGGCAACCCGCGCATCCAAGGCCTCGTCGTGGATATGGGCGCTTATGAATTTCCAATTCCCGTGGCGGTCAACGCAGATTACACGAACGTGGTCACCAATTTTCTGGCGCATCTTTCCGGACAGGTGGTTGCCGGAAATGTCAGCGTCATCCTGCTGGATTTCGGTGACGGCACAATTCTGACCAACCAGCTTTCCGCCGCGCACAGTTGGGCTGCGCCGGGTGATTATGCGGTGACGCTCACGGTGTTCAGCGACCTTTATCCCGGCGGCATCAGCGCGTTGGTCACGGTTCATGTGGCCGAGGGAAATTATTTTGTCGCGCTCACCAACACCAATCCCGTCGCACCCTACACATCATGGGATACGGCGGCGACGAACATTCAGGACGCAGTGGATGTGGCGTCCGTCGGCGGAACAATTTTGGTGAGCAACGGTGTTTATCAAACCGGCGAACGAACTGCCATTGAAGCATCTGATGGCAGCACCAACCGTCTCGTCGTGGATCGCATGGTATCGATCCAAAGTGTCAACGGCCCGGCGAACACACGCATTGATGGCGCGGGCAGTTTCCGCTGCGTTTATCTGGCTTCCGGGGCCATGTTTTCGGGCTTCACTTTGACCAATGGCATGTCACCGGGGGCAGGCGGTGGATTGTTGGCGGAGTCCAACAGCGCGACGGTTTCAAACTGCGTCTTTATTGGCAATGCGGGTTCCAGCGGCGGTGGCGCAAGTGGCGGCACGCTGAATGACTGCGTTTTTTTGAACAATTCAGCCAGCAGTGGCGGTGGTGTTGCTTCCGGCGTTTATAATAATTGCACGCTGATCGGCAATGGAGCATGGAACGGCGGCGGCGCAATTTCGGCCACATTGAATCATTGTGTGCTGAATGAGAACCACGCCTATTACAGCGGCGGCGCCGAATCCAGTTCCCTCAACAATTGCGCGCTCACCAACAACTCAGGTGAAAATCACGGCGGTGCCGCCAGTGAAAGCGTATTCAACAATTGCACGCTCGCTGGCAATTCGGCTTTCTATGGCGGTGGCGGCTACAATGTCAGTTTTACCAACTGCCAGTTTATCACCAACAGCGCCGGGTGGGGTGGGGCCATCTATGGTGGTTCGATGCAGAGTTGCACCCTCACCAGTAACTCCGCCGCCTTCTACGGTGGCGGAGCGATGTATGCCACGCTCGATGGTTGCCTGATTCTTGGCAATTCAACCACCTACGATGGCGGTGGCGCAAACTCGTGCACTCTAAATAACTGCCGGCTCGCGAATAACTACACCGGAAACACCGGCGGCGGAGCGGTTTCTAGCCAGATAAACAACTGCACACTGTCCGGCAACTCGGCGGGGGCAAACGGTGGCGGCGCGAGTTACAGCACGCTGAACAATTGCACGCTGTCGCTCAACTCGGCGGGCGTGAGCGGTGGCGGGGCGGGCAACAGCACGTTGAACAACTGCATTGTCTATTACAATACCGCGCCCAGCGGGGCTAATTTCTCCAGCAGCACGTTTTATTTTTCCTGCACGACGCCGCTGCCCAACAGCGGCACGAACAATATCACCAGCGCGCCGCAGCTCACGGATGCTTTTCACATCAGTTCCACGTCGCCCTGCATCGGCGCTGGCAGCACGAATTATTCGAGTGGCACGGACATTGACGGCGAGGTGTGGCTGGTTCCGCCGTCCATCGGCTGCGATGAATTTTACGCAGGTGCGGTCATTGGCCCGTTGAACGTGAACCTCCAGGCCGACCGCACGCTGATGGCGGTGACGTTGCCCGTGAATTTCACTGCCAGCGTGACTGGCCGCGCCACGGCGAACGCGTGGGATTTTGGCGACGGCACCACCGCGAGCAACCAGTTGTTCGCGTCGCACGTCTGGACGACGCCCGGAAATTACGCGGTGGTGTTCACCGCGTTCAACGATGATTTTCCCGGCGGCATCAGCGCCACGACTGCTGTCACCATTGTCGAACAAGTGGTGCATTACGTTTCGCAGGCCAGCACGAATCCCGTCGCGCCGTATCTTTCATGGGACACGGCGGCGACGAACATCCAGGACGCCGTGGACGCCGTGTTCTCTGCGCCCAAGGCGCTGGTGCTCGTGAGCAACGGCGTGTATCGCGCGGCGGTGGTCGGCAAGGCGGTGCCCGTGCGCAGTGTCAATGGCCCGGCGGCGACCCTGATTGACGGTGCAGCAACGGCGCGCTGCGTTTCGCTGGCCACGAACTCGTTGCTCGACGGCTTCACTTTAACGAACGGTTTCACAACCGACAACGGCGGCGGCGTTTTTTGCGCTGCGGCAAACATCGTCGTGTCGAACTGTGTCTTCATCGGCAACTCAGCCAACGGGTCGGGCGGCGGGGTTTTCGGCGGTGCGATTTTTAATTGCACGTTCACCGGCAACTTGGCCTCGGGCAACGGCGGCGGCGCGGCGAATTGTATTTTGAACGGCTGCGCATTGACCGGCAATGACGCGTCGTCCGGCGGCGGGGCCGACGGCTCGATGCTGACCGGCAGCGTGCTGCTGGACAACTCGGCCTATTGGAGTGGCGGCGGCGCGAGTTCGAGCACGCTGACCGGCTGCACGCTGGCCGATAATACGGCCACCGGTTCGACCGGCAGTTCCGGCGGCGGAGCCGTGGGCAGTGTGCTGACCGACTGCCTGCTGGCCAGCAACTCGGTGGCGTATTACGGCGGCGGCGCGCACAGCAGCACGCTGAATCATTGCACGCTGCACGGCAATGCGGCGGGCGACTACGGTGGCGCGTTCGGCGGCGTGCTGAACAATTGCACGGTCTCCGGTAATTCAGGTTTCTACGGCGGCGGCGTGGGGCAAACCACCGCGAGCAACCGCGTCGTCAGCGGCAACTCCGCCTACGGCGGCGGCGGCGCGAGTGAATCCACGCTCGTCAATTGCCTAATCGTGAGCAACGCGGTTTATTTCGAAGGCGGCGGAGCGGTCCTTTGCACGCTGGACAATTGCACGGTCGTAAAAAATTCCGGCGTGAAGGGATGCGGCATTGAAGGCTGCACGGTCAACAACACCATCGTCTCCGGAAATTTTATCAATTACAACGGTGACATCTACAACTATTCCGACTACGTCAACTTCTACGGAAACTCCTTCAACTATTCCTGCACCACGCCGCTGCCGCAGGGTGGGCGCGGCAATTTCACCAATGACCCGGCATTCGTGGACGCGGCGGGCGGCGACTTCCGTTTGCAGCCCGATTCGCCGTGCATCAACTTGGGTAACAATTTTCTGGCCGGTGGCGCGACGGATCTCGACGGCAATCCGCGCATCGTCGCCGGCACGGTCGACCTCGGTGCGTATGAATTTCCCACGTTCATCCCGCTCACGGTGGCGATCCAGGCGGAAACGAACGTGCTCGCTGGATTCGCGGGACATTTGCAGGCCGTGTTTGGCTACGGGCGCTCGCGGGCGATGATCTGGAATTTTGGCGACGGCACGGTGGTGAGTAACCAGCCGTCCGTGGTGCATAGCTGGATCGTGCCGGGAGATTATATCGTGACGTTGCAGGCGTTCAACGCGGGCAATCCCGGCGGCGTGAGCGCGACGGTGACGGTTCATGTCGTGACGCAGGCGATTTATTATGCGGATGCCGCCGGTGGCAACCCGGTCGCGCCCTACGATTCGTGGGCGACCGCCGCAACCACTCTGCAGGACGCAACGGACGCCGCAGCGGCGGGCGGAACGGTGCTGGTCAACGTCGGCGTTTATTCCACCGGCGGAAAAATTGTGGGCGGCACGACGAACCGGCTGGTTGTGACAAAGCCCGTCACCGTGCAGGCCTTCAATGGAGGGGCGGTTTTGATTGACGGGCTGGGCGCAAACCGTTGCGCGTATCTGGCCAACGGCGCGCGGCTGGCTGGCTTGACGCTGACGAATGGAAATGTCCCGGACCTCGGCGGCGGCGTGTTTTGCGCATCGGCGGGCATCGTGCTGTCGGATTGCGTCGTAATCAACAATCATTCGGCGAACGGCGCGGGCGGCGTGGAAGGCGGCACGCTGCAACACTGCACGGTGTCCGGCAACAACGCGACGACCTTCGCCGCCGGAGCGGACGCGGCCACGCTGGAGGACTGCACCGTGGCGGACAATTTCATGGGCAACTTTTACGGCACGGGCGGCGGCTTGAACAACTGCACCGCCACCGGCTGCTCCATCACCGGAAATTTTGCGCAGGGTTACGGCGGCGGCGCGTATGGCGGCACGCTGACCCGGTGCGTGTTCACCGGTAACTTCGCCTTTTTCGGCGCGGCGGCCAGCGGCAGCATCGTGAGCCACTGCGTCATCACCAACAACCAGGGCGACTACGGCGCCGGCGTTCAAAACTGCACCGTGGACAACAGCCTGCTGGCCGGCAACTGGGCGTATTGGGACGGCGGCGGGGCGTATGCCGGCACGCTGGTCAACTGCACGGTCGTGAACAACACGGCGGGCGCGGGCGGCGGCTCCGGCGGCGGCGGCTATGCCAGCACGTTCAACAACTCCATCGTGTATTACAACAACGCTCCTGCCGGCGAGAATTATTCCGGCGGCAGTTTGAATTATTGCGACACCATGCCGTGGCCCGGCCCCGGCTTCGTCAATTTCACCGCCTTGCCGTTCTTCGCGGATTATTTTGGCGGCGATTTCCGTTTGCGCGCCGATTCGCCCTGCATCGGTGCCGGCTACAACGGCTCGGTCACCACCGGCACCGACCTGGCCGGGCGTCCGCGCATTTCCGACGGCGTGGTGGACATGGGGGCGTATGAGTTCCAAGGAAATTTCAGCGCGTGGCTGGATCAGTTCGGCCTGCCCGGCGACGGCTCGGCGGATTTTGCGGACGGCGACGGCGACGGCCTGAACAACTGGCAGGAATGGCGCGCGGGCACCAATCCCACCAACGCTTTGTCCGTCCTGAAAATCGTCGCGCCGGTTTCCACGGACATTTCCGGCGGCATCACCGTGACCTGGCAGAGCGTCGCGGGCATGACTTATTTCATTGATCGCAGCACCGACCTCTCGGCGACGCCAGCCTTCATCAACATCCAGGGCGGCATCATCGGGCAGGAAGGCACGACGAGCTGGCTGGACACCAACGCGACCGGCGGCAGCTCATTTTTCTACCGCGTAGGCGTGCAGTGAGTCGGTCGGTTTTCGTCGTTGAAAAATGCGGGGGATTTCTTAAACTCCTGTCATGCAAGATTCGCAACTCGCACAGTATATTCCGATCCTGTTCCTGCTCGCCGCCGCCGTTGGCTTTGCGGGCGGCACGCTGTTGCTCTCCGTGCTGCTCGGCAAATACGCCAAGTCCGACAAAGCCAAGGACGCCGCCTACGAGTGTGGCAAAGACCCCATCGGCAGCAACACCGGTCGCTTCTCGGTGCAATTTTACCTCGTCGCGATGCTGTTCATCCTGTTCGATATCGAAGTGGTGTTCATGTATCCGTGGGCCGTGGTTTATCGCGATATGCTCGCGGAACACGCCACGCGCAACCT
>JBEEMY010000150.1:0-5821 GCA_041192415.1 Verrucomicrobiota bacterium
CATCTTGGCCATGCCCGCCATCGGGTTGTTGGAATTGGTTTTCGTGGCGGCGAGTTTGAGTTGCAACTCCTCGGCCTGCTTCGCCTTTTCATCCGCGAATTTGGAAGTCTCCACGAGCGTCTCCTGCAAAATTTTTGAGGAACGCTTGGTGTTGGCGATTTGGGCGGCGGCTTCGGCATTGGCCGACAACTGGGTTTGGGCGGCGGTCAGCGCGCTCTTGGCCTGGGCGAGTTCCGCCGTGGCCAGGGTTGTTTGTTTTTGCTGATGCCACACCAGCGCGCCGAGCGTGAGGGAAACCAGCAACAGGAGAATGATGGCGATGTTTTTCATAAGGAGGTATGGGCTTGATTGGACAATGAAAGCGGACGGAGCGAAAGAAAATTAATTTCTCGCTGCACCGACGGCAACGCGGTCGCCGATGAGGCCAACTAACGCGTATCGCTTCGGTGCCAGAATTCGGGCTGCGAACCGGCGCAAAAATCCTACTGCCCGTTGATTTTTTTCAGGAGCGCCGGGTCGTTGGGAAATTTTGTCAGGCCAAGCTGCCACGTTGCGGCGGCCTTGTCATGCTGGCCCAGCTTCTCATATTGGTTGCCCAGCACGACATACGTTTGCACGAACGCGGGGTTCGGCGTCATTGTCTCCTGCTGGTCAATCAGGCCGGACAACCGTTGCACCACATCGGCGTCACGCTTCTCGTCCGGCGGCCAGTAAAACTGTGATGATGCCTTCACGAAGTTCGCCTCCCAATTTTGCGGGTCGATTTTTAATGCGGCGTTGAAGCTCTGGTCGGCTTGCATCGCGAGGATGCCCAGTTCATTTACGTCGCCGCCCGCTTCCTTGATGGCGCGCACCTTGTTAAGCTGCGCCTCGCCGAGCGTGGTGGGCAATTGCGCATTGTTCGGATTATCCGCCGCGCGCTGTTTCAATTCCGCAATCGCCGCATCAATCTGTCCGTCTTTGATCAACTGTTGAAACAGGTCATGTTTTTCCCTTGCGCTCTTTGCAGACAACAAGGCGTCCACCGCCTTGTGAATGGGATTGGCGGAATCATCGGGCTTCGCTTCGCTGACGACGAGGGTTGCGGCGGGAACTTTTGGCGCTTCAACTGCGCTGGCGGAAACCGGCAGTGGCTCCGGTTGTGGCGTGGAAAATTTTTCCGGCGGCGCGGGCTGGGCGGGAGCGGATTCCGCAATCGGCGCCGCCGGCGGTGCGGCCGCGCGGTTCGTGAAAATAATTTTCCCAAGGATGACTCCGGCAAATACGGCCACGACCAGGGCGATGATTTTTTTCATTGGTTTTGATTGTAAAAAAATTTCAGGAACCGGCAAGTTTGCGCCGCCGTGCCCGCGCCACGACGCGCGCCTGAAGAAACATCGGGATAATCCATGCCAGTTGCAACAGCAGTCCGTGCCGGGAAATCGCATAAGCGACATTGAAAAACCACCCGTTGAAGATGAACTGTTTCACCGATTCCGTGTTAGCCTGCGCCGCATGGGCATAAGCACCCAGCGCAAAATCACGCGCCAGAATCAATCCGCCTTCGCCCGCGTTCCACGCCACGCCCATGCCGCAAAAAATCTGCCAGCCGATGGCAGTCGCACCATACGCCCAGCCGCCGATGGCAATCGCTCCGATGGGAAAAATTCCCAGCGCAATCGCGCTGAACGAAATCACGCCGATGCCGATGCCGCCGAAACAAATCGGCGCGACGGCGATGCCGCCGGATGCAAAAATTACGCCGACCGCGTGGCTGCTGCCGATGGCGATCCACGCTTTCACCGGCCCGCGCAGCACATCGAAGCGGTCACCGAGGCGGACGTGGACGAACGGCAGTCCGAACAAGCTTGCGCGGCTGCGGAATTCATACGCGGGCGCTGGAAATGTTCCGCCGTGGTTTTCGGCGAGCATCCGCGCGAGATGCCGACGGCGGTGCGGCAGCGTGGCGAAGCCAAGGAAGCAGAGGGATAGAAAATAAACGACCACGGCCTGACTGAACAGCACGCCGCAAAACGTCCCGATATCCAACAGCCAGAACAGCGGCACGGCGAGCAGCACCGTGGCTCCGAGCGTGATGACGAGCGCATCGCGGAAAAGTTTTTTGATGTGAAAACGTTCCTCGTCCGTCTCCGCCTCGTCGAGGCTCATCTTGTAGCTGGCGTAATTTCCGGCAATCGCTAGCAGCGGACTTACCAGCAGATTCAAGATCGTGCCAGATACACCCATTGCCCCTGCTGCCTTTGCGCCGCCCACGCCTTTCGCGGCGGCGGCCAATGTCGCGGCCTTGGCGGAAGTTGCCAGTGTGGCGGGCAACGCGGCGAGGACGCCGAGGGTGAAGACTTTTCCGGGATTGGTTTTTTCCAGCGCGCCTTCAACGAACGCGAGGACTTGCTCGTGCAATAATTTTCTGCCGCGCGACAAACGCTGCTTCACGTTGTCCTCGGTGAGTTCCAGTTTTTCCGCGACGGCTTCGATGGATTGATGTTCGCGGTAAAATAAAACCAGCGGCTCGCGGTAGATTTCCGGGATGCGTTCGAGCGAGCGCCAGAGAATCACCTGTTCCTCGTTGCTAATGGTGTGGTCGTGCGGCAGCGGCTCGGGTGAGTGAGTTTCGGAAATTTCTTCGAGCGTTTCGGCTTTGTGACTTGGCTCGCGGCCCTGGCTGCGCAGAAAATTGTTGATGAGATTCCGTGCAATGCCGCAGAGCCACGCGCGCAATTTTTCCGGCTCGCGCAGACCGGCAAGCTGTTTCCACGCGGCGACAAAAGTTTCCTGCGCCAGATCTTCGCTTTGGCTCAAACTGCCGGTGGCGCTGAACGCCAGCGAGCAGACGAGCGACTGGTAGCGCGCGACAATCTGCCCGAAGGCATCGCGGTTGCCGGTCAGACTGGCGCTGACCAGATCCGCGTCGTTGTTTGCCGCCGCCGTCGTCATATTGGGTGTCATCATATCGTCGCTTAAGTGGCGGGAAAGCGGGAAAAGGTGACAGGGAATTTTCGATTTACGATTGGAGATTTACGATTTTGGAAGAATCGTCTGCAGCACGCTGGCCATCGAGCATCCGTGAAGCATCAAAGTTTTGTGCCGCGAAGTGTGGCCGCGCAGCAGTTCCACCTTGCCCCGCGAGCAACCGAGTTTTTCGGCGAGGAATTCCACCAGCGCTTGGTTGGCCGCTGCATCCACGGGCGGGGCGGTGACTTTGATTTTTAATTCATCGCCAAGCGGTGCGCCAATTTCATTTTTGGAAGCGCGCGGCTGGAGTTTTACGGAAAGCAAAGTGCCGCCAGCGGTTTCACGGAGAAAGGTCGCGGGCGGCACAAACTAAAAGCGGTTGGATAAATGGATTTCTGGATTATTGGAGGTGGAGTGCGCGCGGTCGCGAAAGTTTTTCCATCAATCCAAAAATCCATTCATCCGCCAATCCGTTTTATTTATCTTCCGGATTGATGAACTTGAACGTGAGCGCGGCGACGATGGCGGCGGCGAAATTACCGACGAGAAAAATCCAGAGGTTCGACGCCTTCGCGAGTCCCATCACCGTGATGCCCACGGCGACGGCGGGGTTGAACGCGCCGCCGGAAATGCCGCCGAGCGCAAACGCCATCGCTACGACGGTGAACCCGATGGCGAGACCGTAGAACGAATTTCCCGCTGTGGCCTTGGCCGTGGCGACGTTCAGCACGACGTAGGCGAGTGCGAATGTGCCAACGAATTCCGCGACGAGCGCGTGGCCGACGTTGGGAGTCATCGGCGTGATGACGGGGCAACCTTTGAATAGGAGCGCGAGCTTGGCGGCGGCAACGGCGGCAAGGATTTGAGCGATGAGGTAGAACGGAACATCGCTGGCGGCACAACGTCCGCGTAGCCAGACGGCAATTGTCACCGCCGGATTGAAGTGCGCGCCGGAAACGTGGCCGCCCGCATAGACCATGATCATCAGCGTCGCGCCGATGGCGAGTGGCGCGAGGTTGCCCGCGCCCGGATCAATCACCGACATGCCGATGGCGAGGACAAGGAAGAACGTGCCGATGAATTCAACGAGATATTTTTTCATAAGTTTGGTTGGCTAAAATAACGGCGGCGAGACTAGCAAAAACGGAATGGCTTGCGAGGGGAAATTTTTTTGGAGCACGAACGGTTTGTGGCTCCAGCCTCCTCGCCCCAGTGGGGAGAGGATTGAGGTGAGGGGGGCGGCTTACGGTCACGAGCGCGTTCGTCACTGTCACGTCGTCCCCCCTCATCCCAATCTTCTCCCCCAAGGGGACGAAGGAGTCCGCAACTTCGTGAAGCGAACGCAAGCGGAATGGTTGCGCAATTCAGTGCGCGCAACTCACTGCATATTTTTCACAAACTCATCCGCGCGCGTGATGGATTTGTTCATCTGCTCGATGAGCCGGATGATTTCCGTGCTGATGTTGGCGGCTTCGCCCTTGAGCGAGGCGATGGCTTGCGCGTTGAGATTGTGTTTGAGGTAGAGAACGTAGTCGTTGAATTGCTTCAACACCGGCGTCATCGTCTGCTCGGCGCTGATGAGCGCGCTATGCAGTTCGTTGTAACGCTGACGCGTGGTGGCGAGTTGCTGGCGGCTGGCGGACGCGAGCGAGGGTGTGCCGATTTCGCCGATTTCTTTTTCCCATTCGGCGAAGAGGTCGGTGGAAACGGATTCCACGGCGCGGATGCGGCTGTGGACGGCGTCGGCCTGCTTCACACAATCGTCGTATTCAGATTTCAGCGAGCGATAGGCGGACTCGGCCTGGCTGCCGTCGAACTTGGTGATTTCTTTTAGCCGCGTGAGTGCGTCCTTGAATTGAACTTGCGCTTCCTTCTGGTCATCGCGCGCCTCGATGACGCGCTTCTTGAGCAAGTCGCGTTTATACACGCCAACTTTTTCGTAGGCGGCGTAATAAACACTGGTGCAGCCGGTCGTTTGCAAAATCAAAACCGCCGCGAGCAATGCGGGGAGCAGGAGGAGTAATTTTTTCACAGGAAAATTTCTACTGCTGGTTGGCTTAATTGATGCCGAGCAACTCGACTTCAAAAATCAGCGTGGCGTTCGGCGGAATCGCGCCGGGGTAACCGTCGCGGCCGTAGGCGAGTTCGGGCGGGATGGTGAGCTTGACCTTGTCGCCGATTTTCATCTGCGCCACGCCGAGATCCCAGCCGCCAATGACTTCGCCCGCACCGAGCGTGAAAGCGAACGGCTCGTTGCGATCCACGGAGCTATCGAACTTCTTGCCGTCGGTGAACGTGCCGGTGTAATGGACGGTCACGGTGTCGCCTTTTTTGGGAGCCGCGCCGGTTCCGTTGGTGAGTTTTTCAATCTTCAATTCAACTTGTGCCATGCGGGAATTTTAGCGTTGCGGAATCGTCCGTCAAACAAACCTTTTCTGCTCACGCAAAGACGCAAAGGCGCGAAGGGGTTTCAAAATAAAAAAACGCGCAGCCGGAGCCGCGCGCTTTCTGTATTTTGTAGCAGCCGGTGTGAGCCGGCTCATTTTTTGATTAGAGCGGACTCACGTCCGCTGCTACGCGAAATGATCACACGTTGTAAGTGCTGCTGCTGGTCGTGCCGCCGCGACCGGTCCAGTTCGTGTGAAAGAATTCGCCGCGCGGTTTATCCACGCGTTCGTAGGTGTGCGCGCCGAAGTAGTCGCGTTGCGCTTGCAGCAAGTTCGCGGGCAACACGGCGGAGCGGTATTGATCGTAGAACGCCAGCGCGGTGCTGAAGGCGGGAACGGGAATGCCTTTTTTCGCCGCCGTCGCCACGATGTTGCGCCAACCCTTCTGCGACTTCTTGATTTCGCCACGAAAATAATCGTCG
>JBEEMY010000151.1:0-5803 GCA_041192415.1 Verrucomicrobiota bacterium
AAAACCAAATCAGTGGCAGCACAACGAAGCCGCACGCGGCGCGCGGCAAGCGAATGACGCGCAGGACGGCGAGCAAAATTCCGGCGATGAGGGCGATGTGCAATCCGCTGATGGCGAAAATGTGCATCGTGCCGGAGCGCATGAAAGGTTCGCTGACTTCGTCAGTGAGCGCGGTTTTCTGGCCGAGCGTCATGGCGAGGAGGAGTTGCGTGGATTTGTCCGCCGGGTCGAGGCCGAGCGCGAGCGTGCGCTGCGCCCACGCGATGAAGCGCGCAGAGTAGGGCGGACGGAGCAAAATTTTTTCACCAAGCTGCCAGTCGTTCGTGCCTTCGGTCTTGAGCGAATAGAAGACGCCAAGTTTTTCTAGATACGCGCGGTAGTCGAAAATTCCTTCCGCCACGGGCAGGTCGGGTCGGGCAAGCACGCCGGAGATTTCCACATGCTGACCGGTAAAATAAACTCCTCCTAGCACGCCGGGCGTGGTGACAATGATATCGCCATGCACGGGTTGCCAAATTTCATTGGCGCGGATTTCGGTCACCCGCACGGAAGCGACCATGCGCTCGACGGTTTCTTCATCGCGCACATAAATCCGCAGGCTGGGCGTCTCCAGCAAATTTCCGCGCACGGTGACGAGCGCAGGCTTTTCGCCGATGACGTGGCGCAAATCATCCGGCGCGAGCGCGGCGGTTTGGACGGAGAAATTTGTCCAGCCGACCAAGGCGAGCAGCGGCCAGATTAAAACAGTGCGGAGTTTTTCGAGGACGAGGACGAGGACGAGGAGGAAGGACGACGAGAGGAAGAGCGCGGGCTGCGGCGGATGAAACATCTGCGCGAGCAGCAAGCCGGCGGCGTAGGCGATGACGACGCTGACAAGGGGGCGATTCATTTTACCAGAGTTTGAATTTTTTTCCGGCCAGCCAGAGCAGTGTTAGGCCGATGCTTCCGCCGATGACATCCACCACCACGTCGGAAATTTGTCCGGTGCGTGAAGGGATGAAGACTTGGTGCAGTTCGTCGCTGGCCGCGTAGAGCAAGACGATGGCGAGCGACATTCCCGCCTCGTCCCAGCGCCATCCGCCTACGGTGCGCTTCGGCGCGACAAGCGGTCGCGAACGATTCCAAACTGGCTGGCGGATGGCGCGCCACGCGAGCACGGCGAGGATGGCGAATTCCATCATGTGGCAACACTTGCGGAAGGCGTAATGAAGTTCCTCGATGTGCGCCTGCGACATGGACGGAAACAGCCAATGCACCAGCGGCTCAAAATAAATCGAAGAGTGTCGTGACGATTCGGCGTCGCTCGACGCGGTGAAGATGACGCACATCCACACGAGCAAGGGCAGCCAGTAAACGAGAAACTTCTTAAATCGAGACACGCCGGATGAAAACCCGATTCTAACGCGGCGGCAACCAGATTTTAAGAATTTTTGCGACGGTCAGACCCGAGCGCGAAGTCATCCCTCGAAAAGTAACCGCCTCACTTTTCAATTTTCGCGTAGCGTTCGGAAATGAAATCCCAATTCACCACGTTGAACCAGGCGGTGACGTAGTCGGCGCGCTTGTTCTGGTATTTGAGATAGTAGGCGTGTTCCCAAACGTCCAGGCCAAGCAACGGTGTGCGTCCGGCGCTCAAGGGCGTGTCTTGATTGGCGGTGGCTTCGATCTTCAATTGTTTGCCATCAACGACGAGCCAAGCCCAACCGCTGCCGAATTGGCCGAGCGCGGCTTTGGTAAGCCCATCCTTGAATGCGCTGAAATTTCCGAACGAAGTATCAATCCCCTTCGCCAGTTCGCCAACGGGTGTGCCGCCGCCGTCTTTCTTCATCATCTGCCAGAAGAGCGAATGGTTGTAATGCCCGCCACCGTTATTGCGGACGGCGTTACGAATATTTTCAGGCAAAGAATTCAAAGTCTTCAGCAGATGTTCGGTGTCCAAGATGCCCAGTTCCGTGATTCCTGCTGTTGCCTTGTTCAAATTGGCCACATACGCCGCGTGATGCTTGTCGTGATGAATTTGCATCGTCTGGGTGTCGATGAACGGTTCCAGCGCATCATAAGCGTAGGGCAACGGCGGCAATGTGAACGGCCCGCTGGGCGCGACGGTTGTGGCGGGAGAATTGGTCTGGGCGATTACGCTTGGCAAAGAGGCGAGCGCAGCCCCGGCGAGCGCGGTGGTTTTAATGGCTTGGCGGCGGGTCATCATAATTTTTATGGGTTACTGGTGGTTCGACACCAAGGGCTCGGAATGGTTCAACGGCGTCACTGTGTTTCGCGGCATCACGAACGGCCAAACGGCCACAGCCAGTGCCGCCAACTTTGTTCCGGCGGCGTGATTACCGATTTTGTTTGACTGGTGCCGATGCCAATCTGTTTCAAGAACGGTTCGAGGGAACGCGGGCGGCCGAGAAATTTCTCGATGGACTGGTTGATGTCGCGGGAATCACCGACGGAATAAATTTCGTTGCGCATCTTCATGCCAACTTTTTTATCGAAGTAGCCGCCGGGGGATTTTTCAAAGACCGTCGCCATGTCCGCCGCGATGGCATCCGCCCACGCGTAGCCGTAGTAACCTGCACCGTAGCCGATGATGTGGCCGAAGTAAGCGACGAACGCCGTGTCCGGCGGCGGGGCGAGTGAGACTTCGCCGAGAATTTGGTTCGAGAGTGGGAGAACTTCATCCACGTTGGTCGCGTGAATTTGCGTGTGCAGCGTCAGATCCATCAGGCCGAACGAAAGCTGGCGGCGATAGCGCATTCCTTCCGTCGCGAGCCGCGCGGTCTTGAGTTGCGCGAGAATTTCCGCCGGGATTTTTTTCTTCGGGTTGCGATAGTCGGCGGCAAAGCTGTCCAAAACTTTTTTATCCCAGACCCAGTTTTCCAGCATCTGCGACGGCGCTTCCACGAAATCACGCGGGACGCTCGTGCCGGAGAAGCGCGAGTATTTTGCGCGCGTCAAAATCGTGTGCATCGCGTGGCCGAATTCGTGGAAGATGGTTTCCACTTCGTCGTGCGACATGAGCGACGGCTTGCCAGGCTGCGGCGGTGGGAAATTGCAGACGAGCGAACAGACGGGGCGTTGGTAGCGGCCATCCGGTAGGCGCTTGCCCTCCACGATACCGAACTGCGCGAAGTGATGGTATTTGCCGTCGCGCGGAAACATATCGAGGTAGAAAAGTCCAAGCGGCTCGCCGGTATTAGCATCGGAAACGGCGAAGAGTTGCAGGTCGTCCACCCATTTGTAGGGCGCTTCCACGCGCTCAAATTTCAGGCCGAAGATGCGTTGGTAAATCGCGAACATCCCTTCCAGCACGCGGTCGTAGGAGAAATAAACGCGCAGTTGCTCGGCATCCACATTGTATTTCGTCTTCTTCAACTGGTTGGCGTAATAGCGCCAGTCCCAGACGTAAATCTTCGCGTTCGCATCGCCGGTGTCCTTGATTTTCAACTGGCGGAATTCTTCCAGCTCCGCGTCAAACTTCGGCTGCAAACCTACTTTCAGGTTTTCCTCGAACGTGATGGCGGCCTGGGCATTCTTGGCCATGCGCGTCTCGGTGGCGTAATCGGCGTAGGTCGCGTAGCCAAGGCGGTGCGCGATGTCGTCGCGCAGGACGAGAATTTTCTGGAGCAGGGGAATGTTCGCTTCGCGCGCGAGGTTGCATTGCGTGGTGAGCATTTTTTTGCGCGTGGCTTCCGGCTGGGCGTTGTCCTGCACCATCGCGTAGTGGAACGTGATGTTGGCCATCAACGTGTATTCGTCAGCACCCGTCTTGATGCCGGTCTGCGCGAGAAAATCTTCCGGCACACCGTCAAGTTCCGCCTTGGTGAACTTCAACGCCTGCTTCGCCTTCGTGATGTTGTTGTCGTAATCCGTTTCCAGCCCGGTGAGTTCTTTGCGGAGTTTTTCAATCTCATCGCGTTCGGCTTTGGGCAAATCTAAACCGACGCGGCGGTAATCGCGCAGGGTGTAGTCAAAAAGTTTTTTATCCTCGCCTTCAAGCTGCGGCTGCGTCGCGGCGTAGGCCTTGAGCGCCGCATAAACATCTTCGCGGTAATCCGTGCCGACCATCCAATCAGAAATTTTCTTGATGGCATCCGTCGCGGCATCGCGCACGTCGGCGTTCGTGCTGGTGTTCTGGATGAGCGAAAGGCGGTTGCACGCCAGCCCTAATTCGTAACCCATGTCATCGAGCGCGCGGATGGTGTTGACGAAATTCACCTCGCCCGGCTTGAGTGCGCCGATGGTGTCGAGCGCAGCGTTGCCGTCCCTGATGGCTTTGTCGGTGGTGGCGTTGACCGCATTCGTGGTGGCTTCAAAGGTCGGCAGCGTGACGACCTCGTGGAATTTCGCCGCGCGCTTCGCAAATTTTTTCAGCGAGCCGGCGGGAATGGCCTTTGGCTTGGTCGCCGTGGAGCAACCGGCGACGGCGATGGCGAGCAGCAAGGCAAGGATTCTAAAATTCATCGGCGCAACGTATCGGCTCACGCAATCCGCTGGCAAGATGAATTCACGCCGGGCGGTTTTTGCCCGCTGCCGTTGGGGCGGTTTTATTTTGTCAGCCCATTTTTTGCAGCGTCTTAATTTGGAGTGCGCGGGCAAGACCGCGCTTTGTAACTGGGAGACATGTCTCCCAGTTACAAAGCGGCGACGTGTCGCCGCACTCCAAATCAGGCCACCGCCAAAATTCTTCAGCAGTTGCAGGTCGGCACTGACTCCGGCAACATCGCGTTCATGACCGCGCACAAAATCATCTTCCTGTTTGACGTGGACAACACGCTGCTCGACAACGACCGCGTCACCGCCGATCTCAAGCGCCACCTACTCCGCGAAGTCGGCGCCGAACGTGCGCAACACTACTGGAGCATCTTTGAGCAGTTGCGCGGCGAACTCGGTTACGCCGATTACCTCGGCGCGTTGCAACGCTACCGCATCGAACATCCGCGCGACCCGAAGCTGCTCACCGTCTCCAACTTTCTGGTGAACTATCCCTTCGCCAACCGGCTTTATCCGAACTCGCTCGACGCCATCGAACACGTCAAGCAATGGGGACCGGCGGTCATCCTCTCGGACGGCGATGTTGTTTTCCAGCCGCGCAAAGTGGAACGCTCCGGCCTGCTCGAGGCCGTGGATGGCAACGCGCTCATCTACGTCCACAAGGAACACGAACTCGACGACGTGGAGCAGCGTTTCCCGGCGGAACATTATGTGATGATGGACGACAAGCTGCGCATCCTGACCGCGATGAAAAAAGTCTGGGGCGACCGGCTGACCACCGTCTTCCCGCGCCAGGGACATTACGCGCTCGACCCCAAAGCCATCGCCGCCTATCCACCGGCGGACATCACGCTGGAGCGCATCGGTGATTTGGTGAAATGCGATTTGCCTGCGTTGCTGGGGAAGAAATAAACCGGCGCCGCAGTGAAGAAAAAAGTTTTCTTCCAGCCTTTGCCTCGTTTCAGCCGACGTCGCGAGCTTGTTCCGTAATCCTTCAAGAAAAGGGGGTTTGCATCCAAAGTATCCGTGTAGTTTTATTTGCTTATGAAATATCTGGCGGCGGTTTTTGTCGAGGAGGGCGACTTGTTCGTCGCAGACTGCATTAGGGAACTCACTTCGGATGAATTTGCCGAGCTCAGCTCAATTCTCTCAAGATTTAATGTGCTCCAACAAAGGTTGTCTTTGCTTCATATTTTAGAACAAAACTATTTTGCACTTGATGGTTTCATAAGCCAGCTTCGGACATCGGATAATTTGAATGCGACTCGCGCCCTGTCGGCTGTAAATCGACATTTCATGAATTATCTTT
>JBEEMY010000152.1:0-5779 GCA_041192415.1 Verrucomicrobiota bacterium
CTTATCCTCAACCGCGAGAACACCAAGTGGACCGGCGTGGGTTACATCGTGGACACCACCTCCACCGCGCCGCTGTATCCGCTCTACCGTTATTCCCGCAGCATCTACCTCACGCAATCGCCGCGTGATTTATTTGACGATTTCCTCAACAAGATTAACAAAGCCCAATGGACTAACATGAGCCACGTCATTGACGGCGTGGTGCACCTCGTCGTGCGTCCGTATGACGTGAATGGCCGCCTCATGACCAACGGCTACACCTTCGGCATGAAGCCGCCTGGTGCCACGATTTTCTTTTCGCCCGCTTCCGCCCACGGTGAAATGAGTTTTTATTTCCAGAGCAACGCCATTCCTGCCAGCGTGGAACTTGAATTTGGCAAGCTCGAAGACCGCGCCATCAAGCGCGCCGGCTCCGTCGCCAGCAGCTATTCCGCGTTGACCAATTATTTGTCTGGTCAGGCTGGTAGCGTCCATATTTTCCGCCAGCACATCGCCATCCCGAACGTTGACCGCAGCGCCTATCCATGAAAATTAAACTGCCGATTGCTGATTGCCGATTACCGATTAAAAACCAATCGCCCAGCGCTGCCGCGTCCGCGCTGCGCGGCGTTTCTGCCAATCAAAAATCGAAAATCGAAAATCGAAAATCGGGGATGGCTCTGGTCATCACGCTCATTTTGCTGTCCGTCTCGCTCGTCATGGTCATCGCCTTTCTCGCGGTGTCCAAGCGTGAGCGCGCCTCCGTGACCACCAACGCCGAACTCACCACCGCCCGGCTCGCGGCGGACAGCGCGCTCGCCGCCGCGCAGGCGCAGATTCTGGCGAACATTTTTACCACCAACGCCGCGCTGCACAATTACCACCTGCTCGTCTCCACGAACTACATCAACGGATTCGGCTTCGAGCCGGGCTTGCCTTCCAATCCCACGAACGTCAACTACGACTACCATTTCAACAACAATCTCCCCGTCACCGGCGCAGAATTTCCCGAGGTTGTGGCCAACCTGCAATTCCTCCCGCGCGCCCCGGTGTTCGTCAACGCCACGGCAGCGGACACGAACGGCGGACGCTTTTACCTCGACCTCAATCGCAACGGCGTGTTCGAGCCGACCAGCGACAGCGTTTCCAATCTGGTCGTGGATGCCAGCCTCAATACATTTTTCACCGACCCGATTTCCGCCGTCGGCGATCCGCAGTGGGTCGGCATCCTCGAACGCCCCGGTCAACTGCACGCGGCGGATAATAAATTTCTTTCTCGTTACGCCTTCATCGCGCTGCCCGTCGGCCAGTCGCTCGACATTAATGCCATTCACAATTATGCCAACGGCGCCTTGCAAGACCCGTCCATGCAGCCGGGGCAGGATGTCTATATGCGCAACCAAGGCGTCGGTTCTTGGGAAATTAATTTGGCCGCGTTTCTCACCGACCTGAACACGAACCAGTGGGATCCCGACACCACCATGCTGCTGCCGCAACCGCTCTGGAATTACGGCAACAACGCGTATTCCTACAACACGCCCAACGGAGCCTTCAACAGCGGTGCTGCGTTTGAAGACGCCGTCTCGCTCCTGCGCTACCGCTACAACGAAAATTACAGCACGCTCGCCCCCGCTGGCTTGGTGTTCCAGAACCTGCCCGCGCCGCCGAACATTTTTGGCCGCGACAACGTTGACATCTACAGCGACGGCCCGTTGCAAATTGCCCCCGCCAACATCAACGAAAATTTCACCTTCGCCGGTGATGGGGACATCAACACCGCCACAGCCGCGTGGCCCGGTTCCGACAACTTGGTTCATTTCTATTCGCTCGCTGATTTTTTTGACCGGAACAAAACGCAGAAGGCCAAGATTGAATACGGCATTCCCGGCCCCGGCTTCACCGACCGTTTGTCCAACGCCGTCAACACCGTCGTCAACAACGGCGCGCGGCCGACCTACGACCGTTACACGTTTTACCGGATGCTCGACCAGCTTGGCACCGACTCCGAGCCGGAGACGGGCAAGATCAATCTCAATTACCGCAACCTGACCAACGGCGCGGTGGTGGTGGGGATGGAAACCAATTTGTATCAATGGTCGGCGATTGAATTTTTTACCAACGCCGCCAACCGGCTGCTGCTGACCTACACCACGAACTGGTTTCAGAAAAATCCGTCCAACTTTCTCGCCACCTACTACGGCTTCACCGGCGACGCGGCGAATTATTATTGGCGGAACACGCTCACCGGCGTCATCACCACCAACGACCCGACCGGCTATGGCCTGACCAACGTGCCGTTCTTTGGCATGACCAATGAGATTCCCGGCTACGGCATCGGCAACCTGCCGGTGATAATTAGCAACAACCTGATTTACTCTCCGTCCATCAACCGCCTGCTCCAGCTCGCGGCGAACATTTACGATGCTGGCGGCAACAATGCCACCACGCCCGGCGGCGTGGATTATCCGCACGTCTTCCGCCCGCAGTTTTTGGTGAACTTGAACGCGGACTTAACCAAGAATGTTTTCATCACCGGCTATGAAGAAGTTCGGGGCGTGAGCGGCATCAGCGATGTGCAGCTTGCCCAGCCGATTGACATCGGCGCGCTGACCGTCGGCACGCACGCTTATCCCACTCGCAATGTTTATGGCGTGCCCTGGATTGTGGGCGCGAAAAAATATCTGCCGAACTTCAACGCGTTCTACTCGTTCAACACGTTGCAAGTCGGGCGCAAGTTGCAGTTCACGCGCACGGCGGTGGAAGGTTGGTCGCAAGGCACTACCTCCAGTCACTTCATGACGAATCAGATGTTGGTGATGAGCATCACGAACCACATGGGTTTTTCATTTTGGAATTCCTATATGTCGAACTATCCGTCGCTGACGGCGCCGCTGGTGTTTGCGGGCGACTATGTTTCGATGCGTTTGTCGTCCGGTAGTTTCAGCCATTCGCAACAGGCTTACTTTCCTTTGTCCGCGAACCTGACTACTTGGCCGGGGTCGGCTTGGAATGTATCGCAACTCCCGGACGGGCGTGATCCCTATCCAAATTCATTCGTCACTTTCCAGACCAACTTCCCGTTTGTTCACGAGGCGATGCTGGACTTGGATCAGGCGGGCAACGTGCAGGGAACCGGATTCCGCTCGCAGACATTTGCCGGCGCAGCCACCAGTTTGCCGCCGTTCCCGGATTTTGAATTGGCCACCACAAACCGGTTTCAAGGTTTCATCTTGGACAACGGCCATGTGATTGACTACGTCCAGTTCGCCGGCCCGGTGACCGTGCGTCAACTGGGTGAAGAGTTGCGCGACGTGAATCACGGCGCAGTCGGCGCAAACTATTCTTTCTGGAGCACCAACCTCAACGTGGATGGACTAAACTGGGGCGTGGTTGGTCAGATTGACGGCTCCAAAAAAGGAAACGTCAGTGCGAACCTGTGGAAGGCGATTCCGAATGTGCCCGCCTCGCTGAGTTCGCAAGATAATCAGGCAAGATTCTTCGCCGCTTTTTTCACCGGAGAGGCGGTGCTCGATGGAAATGGAAAATCTTTCCAGAACACCAATCTTGTCCAGCAAGCGCCGTTCTCGCCGGTGCGCACGGTGACTGCGCCGTCATATCTGGCGGTGAATGATCCGCTGGTGCATTACCTCGCGAGCGACATGAACGCGCCGCTCACCGGCTTGACCAACGCCATCTGGCGCGATGATGATCCGTCGCATCCAACGCTGCCGTATCCGTCCTTGAGTTCGCTTGAATCTGGCACGCCGATTCCGAAACGTTACCAACCGTGGGGCAGCGGTGGCCAGTTGAACGAAATCACCGGCGATGGTCGCTTCACCCACCATCTCGGCCTCAAAGACCCGCTGGTCTGGGGTTCGGACAATTGGGATTTTCCGAACAACCCGTATCCTTCCATCGGCTGGCTGGGTCGCGTGCATCGCGGCACGCCGTGGCAATCTGTTTATCTCAAGGCCACGAACTTCCTTGAATACGCAGACTCCGCGCTCATCAACCATCCCAACACCGGCTTCGACGCTTGGATGACTTGGCTGGGTGACACTGACGAGTTTGACGGCGCGAACTCACGCCCGATTCAGGACGCGTTGTTGTTTGATCTCTTCACCACCGCGTCGCATCCGAACGCCACGCGCGGCACGCTCTCGGCCAACCAGAACCATCTCGCGGCGTGGTCAGCGGTGTTGAGCGGCATCCAGGTGCTGACGAACATCACGGAAGTTCCGGCATTTGATTTCCCGCCGGTGCTGACGAATCTGGTCATTCAACCCGCTGGCTTGAACGTGGTGGATTCGCCCGTGTTCCAGATTGTGAATGGCGCGGATGGCATCAACGCCACGCGTGCGAATAAAAACCTTTTCCCCGACGGCGCGTTCCGTCGCGTGGGCGACATCTTGCGCGTGCCGGCGCTCACGGAAGTATTCCCGTTCATCAACCGCGAAGGCGTGGTGGATGGCGATGACCGTTTGCAAAAGGACATCAGCGATGAGCAATACGAGTGGCTGCCGCAGCAAATGCTCGGCTTGTTGCGCGTGGATGCCGCGCCGCGCTATGTGGTTTATAGCTACGGCCAGACGCTCAAGCCCGCGCCGGGCGGCACGGTGTTGAGCAGCCCATATTTCCAACTGGTCACGAATTATCAGGTGGTGGCGGAGAGCGCCACGCGCGCGGTGATCACGGTATTGCCGGTGATCAAGCCCACGGGCAACGGCCCGGTGACGAATTACAATTTGCGCGTGGAAAGTTTCAACGTGCTGCCGCCCGAGTGAGTTAATTTTTATTGGTAGCAGCCCGGCGTGAGCCGGCTCTAATTATAGGCTGGGAGAAAATGAGCGGACTCACGTCCGCTGCTACGGAAAAAGGCGGGGCGGTTGATAGTTGATGGTTTGTGGTTGAGAGTGGGCGGTTTGGTGGGATGGGTCGCGCTGCGACCCGTCGTTCAGCCGCAGCGCGGCTGAACCCACCGGAAGTTTTTAGAAAATTTTAAGTCGTATGAAAGTTCGTTTGAAAATTTGGTTGCCGCTGTGCCTGCTGGCACTGGCGGCGGCGTGGTTGTTCTGGCCGCGCGCAACGTCGCCGCTGGCGGATTCCAAACCGTCCGCCTCGCCCGCGCCTGCCGCCGTCGCCAACGCGACGGTTGCGCCCACGCCCGCCGCCAGCTCCGCCATCGCGGAAGATTCCGCCGCGCCGTCCGCCGCGACGACGAACCGGCTCGCGTTCCGTCTTAACAACACATCCAAACCCATCGCAGAACTCACGCGCGACCGGCACGCGATTTTGTTGGAGAATGCTTTCATTGATACGGCGGCTTCGTTGAAGCTGAAAATTCCGGCGCACTTGCAGGCGGCGGGTGATCCGGGCGCATTCATCGTGCAATCGCGTGGCGCGCTGGACGCGCAATTTCGCGCGGCCATCGGCGCGGCGGGCGGGCAGGTAATTTCTTACATCCCGAACAACGCGTTGCTGGTGCAGATTTCGGCGGGCGGCGCGGCGGCGCTGGCGGAAAATTCCCGCGTGCAAGCGGTGCTGCCTTACGAGCCGTATTACAAAGTGTCGTCCACGTTGCTCGGTCGCGCGGTGAAACAGCAGCCGCTGGCGGACGGAACGTTTCTGACGCTTGGCCTCTACGACCGAGGTGCGGAGGCGACGCTGGCGGAGTTGAAAAAATTGGGCGCGGAAATTTTGACGCAGGAGCGTTCGCCGTTCGGCCAGATGGTGCGGGTGCGTCCACCGACGGACTGGTTTGCAATTGCGAAACTTTCCGGCGTGCAACTGGTGGCGGCGG
>JBEEMY010000153.1:0-5779 GCA_041192415.1 Verrucomicrobiota bacterium
GCGTGGAAATCGGCCGCGTCGAAACCATCGGCCTCACGACGAACAAGGTGCAGGTCACGATGCGTCTTTCGGAAAAAGCGATGATCAAGACCGACAGCCGCGCCATCATCAAGTTCACCGGCTTGATGGGGCAAAATTACGTCGCGGTTGATTTTGGTTCGTCGTCCGCAACGATCGCTGAAGAAGGAACCGTCATCGCCTCGGGCGAACAGCCGGACTTGAGCGCCATCATGGCGAAGCTGGATGCCGCTGCGTCGGGCATTCAAAATCTCACGGCCACGTTCACGCCGGACACGATCAACAACTTGATGGGGCCGCTCGTGGATTTTGTGAAGCAGAACAGCGCGCCGCTCACCGCCACGATCGCCAACGTGAAAAACATTTCCAGCGAGATCGCAGCGGGTCAGGGCACGATTGGGAAATTAATCTACGACGACTCGTTCTACACGTCGGCGATGGCGACGGTCAGTAATTTGCAGGAGACGGCGGCCTCCGCGCGGTTGGTCATCAGCAACGTCAACGCGGGCCAAGGTTCGCTCGGCAAGTTGCTGACGGACGACACGCTGTATCAGGCGACTACAGCCTCAATGACGAACTTGAACCAAATCATGTTCAAGATCAATCAAGGCAACGGAACCATCGGCAAGCTGGTGAACGATCAGGAATTTTACAAGAACGCCAAGATGTCATTGCAGAAGCTCGACAAGGCGGCCGACAGCTTGGAAGACACGGGGCCGTTGAGCGTCATCGGCACGATGGTAGGACATCTTTTTTGAAGGCTGAAGGCAGAATGATGAAGGATGAAACCGGGGTCGTCCGGCCTTTTAATTCATCATTCGCACTTCATACTTCCTTGTCAGGCCAGCTTGAGATTCTTCAAAACCTGCACGGTGGAATGTGCCTTGTTGAGCGTGTAGAAATGCAGACCCGGCACGCCGGCGCGCAGCAGTTCGGCACATTGTTCAGTGGCGTATTCGATTCCGAACTTCATCGCCGCTTCGTCATCGTTAGCCACAGCATCGAGCCTAGCTTGCAGCTTCGCGGGAATCTTTGAGCCGCACAACTGCGTGAAGCGCTTGATCTGCGCCGCGCTCACGATGGCAATTACGCCGGGAACAATGGGAACTTTCACGCCCAGCTTGCCGGCAACGTGGTCGCGGAATTCAAAAAAGTCGGCGTTGTCAAAAAACAATTGGGTGATGACGAAGTCCGCGCCGGCATCCACTTTTTCTTTCAGATGTTTCCAGTCGTCGTGCTTGCCGTTTTTGTTGGCGATGTGGCCTTCGGGAAACCCTGCCGTGCCGATGGAAAAATTGCCGGACTCGCGGATGAATTTTACGAGCTGCGATGAGAATTCAAAACCGCCGGGCGTGGCTTGAAATTCGCCGCCGCCGGGAGCGTCGCCGCGCAATGCGAGGATGTTTTTGCAACCAAGCGCGCTGATTTTTTCGAGGAGGGCGCGGACTTCTTCGCGCGTGTGGTTGACACAGGTAAGATGCGCGAGCGCGGGGAGCTGATGCTCACGCTGGATGCGATCCACGATGGTTAAAGTTTTTTCGCGCGTGCTGCCGCCCGCTCCATAAGTGACGGAACAAAAATCCGGACGCGTGGCGAGCAGCGCGGGGATTTGTTTTTCCAGCAGAGTGCGGTCGCCCTCATCGGTCTTGGGCGGAAAGAATTCAAAGGAGACGACGGGTTTGCCGGCGGCAATTTTTTCGGCGAAGAGGTCGCGGATAAATTTCATGGGCGCGATTATGCCGGAAAGTTTCTGCGGGTAAAAAGAAAAAGCCCCTGCCGGTTTCCCGGCAGGGGCAAGGATTCTAAATCAGATTAGAATTTGTAGACGACGTTCAACGCGAGCAAGAAGGCGTTGGCCGTGTTGTTCACGCTGTAGGGCGTGTCGGATTCGGAGTGATCCCAGCGGAATTCCGCGCGGCTGGTTACGTTGGCCCACAGGTCGTATTCAACCGTGACGGTGAGTTCTTCACCTTTGTTGATGCTGTTGAAGATATCATCTTCACCGCCCACGCCTTCGTAGCTGCTCAAGTCGGACGCGTCAACGTATTCACCGCGGAGGGCGAACGAGAGTTTGTCCGTGGCTTGGAAGGTAGCGTAAGCACCGTAGATGCTGCCTTCGGCGCCTGTGTCTTCAGAGTTGGCGCTAAGCATGTCCCAAGCGAAACCAAACTTCAAACCAGCCAACGGAGTGGCGAGCGAGAGGTTGGCGCTGTAAACGTCCACGCCGTTGTTATCAAACGACTGGACGGTGCCGAGGTTCAAGGCTGAACCTTTAACCCATCCCCAGCTTTCGGGGGCGGTCAAAGAGAGCGAGCCAAAGAAGTCCTTTTGAGCCAAGTTGTAAGCATTTTGGTCAAAATGCTGGTAGGTGCCACGGTTAGCAACACCCGCAGAGAGGCTCACGCCGCCCACAACTTGGTAGGTTCCCATGATGCCCGTGAAGGTCGTGGGGTTAATGATGTAGCCGTAAGAACGGGTGTAGTTCGGGTTCTTGTATCCAGTGTTGGATTCATAGCCCGTGATGCCGTCAAACACACCGAGTTTCCAGTCAATGCCAGTGCCAATCGGCGTGCGCATGGTGACGTAAGCTTGGCGGATAGCCAGAAAGCCAGTGGAGCTGGCGCCGCTTACACCACTCGCCGTGCTGCCAGAAGCTTCGTTATCAATGTTGTGTCCGGAAGGAACACCGTTGATAGCACCGGTGCCGGTGTTGATTTCAACGTGATAACCAGCGGCCCAAGAGCTGTCGTCCAGCGGGCGGTCAAGGGCGATGTTGACAGCGTTCAAGCTGAAACCATCACGGATACCGGTGTTGTCACCTTCGGTGCCGAGGCCGTTGTTGGCGTAAGGAGGCAGCTTGGAATCAGTCTGCTGATTGCCGAAGTTGGCTTGAATACCGATATCAACGTAACCGCTGATGGTGGTGTTGGAGAGAGCGGTGTTGACCGCGCTCATCTTTGCTTCGTCTGCGCGAACGGCGGAAGCCATGCTGACGGCTCCGACGGCTGCGAGACCCAGTGTCCATTTATTAAACTTCATCTTGTTCCTCCGATGTTGTTTGTTGTTGTTGACTGTTTTTTCGTGGGGCAAATACAGTTTGCCCCTGCACCTTGCGGTGTTCTTGCGGTCAAACCTAGGGAAAAACCAAAAAGATGACAATAAGTATTTTTGGTATTTTTCAACGGACAAGGTTCTGGTTAAAAGTGATTTGTGGCTGACTTTTCTTATTTCGCGTCCAACTCCGCAACTTTGGGTGCAATAAAATAGGGCAGCTTCCTCGCGGTCGGCTTTTAGATGTCCCGCTTTTCACTGGCTTTGCGCTCATTGTTCTTGCTGGAACAGTTTTTGCTAAACAGCCAGTGCGTTGAGATTGCGCTTGCAATCGGCGACGCTAAAAACTAACACGTCATTGCTATGCCTATTTACGCTTACTCTGCGAGGGAAACGGCCACCGGCCGCGAAATCCGCAACACGGTCGAGGCTCTTTCCGAGCAGGCCGCCATCGCGGCGTTGCTGAACCGCAACCTGCTCGTGGTCGAAATCCGGGAAAAACTGGCCAAGCGCGGCCAGACCAAAGGCGGCAAAGTTGCCCTAGCTGACCTAGTCGTCTTTACCCGCCAGCTCGCCACGATGATTGATGCCGGTATCGCCATCGTGCAATCGCTCCAAGCCCTGGCCGACCAGACCCCGAACAAGGTCATGCGCGACACCATCCGCGACATTTGCACCCGCGTGGAAAGCGGCGAAAGTTTTTCCGAGGCGCTGACCCGCCACCCAAAAGCCTTTAACCGCCTCTACGTCGCCATGGTTTCCGCCGGCGAAAAAGGCGGCTTGCTCGCAGAAATTCTCTCCCGCCTCGCCACCTATCTGGAAAATACCGAGCGCCTGCGCAAAAAAGTGAAGACGGCTCTGATGTATCCGTCCGTGGTCACCATCGTCGCCATTGTCATCACCGTTTTTCTGCTGGTGCGCGTCATCCCCACATTCAAGGAAATTTACGATGGCTTTGGGGCTAAACTTCCCTTGCCCACCATGCTGATGATTGGTTTGAGTGACTTGGTGAAACATTATTTGCTCCTCATGATTATTGCGGCAGGCGCTGCCATCTGGGCTTGGATGGCTTATCTCAAGACCAAACCCGGTCGCGAATTCTGGGACAAGCAACGTATCAAACTCCCCGTGTTCGGCTCCATCGCCCATAAAATCTGCCTCGCACGCTTCACCCGCACGCTCGCCTCGCTCGTCCGCAGCGGTGTGCCGATTCTGGAAGTGCTGCAAATCGTCTCCCAAACCGTCGGCAACGTCGTCATGGAAAAAGCCATCAAGACCTCCATGGCCGATATCGAACGCGGCGAAGGCATCTCCGCCGCGCTCGCCAAGCACCCGATTTTTCCCACGATGGTCGTGCGGATGTTGAGCGCCGGCGAACAGACGGGTAACATTGACAATATGCTCGAACGCGTCGCCGACTTCTTGGACGAAGAAATCGAAACCGTTCTCTCCGGCCTCATGTCGCTGATCGAACCCCTCCTCATCGTGTTCCTCGGCGTCATCATCGGCGGCATGGTCATCTGTATGTTCCTGCCCATTTTCAACCTCGCCAACATCGTCAGCGGGGCGAAGTAAAATTCTAAAAGCAAAAAAACCGCCGGGAGATTTTTTCTCCCGGCGGTTGTTGTTTGGTTAGGAAATACCTTTGCGACCTCTATTTTTGCCACCAACCTTGGGCTACACCGTCACCGGCTTGCCTGGCTGCGGCTGGATGACTTTAATCTTCGGCCAACGCTCGCAGATTTTTTCCGCGAACCACGCCCGCGCCGGGCCGTCGCCGTGGCCGAGCAACACCGCTCGCGGCGAAACCTGCCCAACAAAATCCAACAAATCCTCCCGATTCGCGTGCGCCGTCAAATCGAAATCCTGCACGTCGCAATCCTTCGTCACGCGACCCGCGCTCGGGCTGAACACAAACGTCTCGCCCTTCGCCGCCGCTTTCAACCGTCCCGCCGGTGAATCCGGATCTGCGTAGCCCACGAAGAAAATGCTCTGCTTGTCGTCGCCAATCATCCGTTTCGCCAAGTCGTGCGCCGCCGTGTTCTCGCTCATCATGCCCGCCGTGATGACAAAAATTTTTCCGCCGCTCAACTTCATGCTCTCCGCCGCGCCCTTCTCCAGCACGATCAATTGCAACGCCGCGTTCAACTGCAAACCCGTGTGCTGCCGGTGCGCGCGATGCGCCTCGATGTCATAAATTTCTGTGAAGACACGCCCCAGCCCGCCGATGTAAATCGGTTGCTTCTTCATTTTCCCATCCCGCATCAAGAGGGCGAGCATCGCCAAAATTTCCTGCGTGCGACCCAGCGCGAACGACGGGATCAGCACACAGCCTTTTTTCTTTTGCGCTTCGTGAATCGCCTCCACTAACCGGGTCACTTCGCTCTCGCGCGTAAAACCCTGCGGCACTTCGCGATTACCGCGCGTCGTTTCCATGATGAGCACATCCGCCTTCACGTCTTCAAAACGCGCGCTCTTCAAAATCGTCTGGTCGTGGAAACACACATCGCCCGTGTAAAACATCGTCTCCTTTTTCCCGCGCAACAAAACGCCCGCCGAACCCAGCGTGTGACCCGCATCAAAAAATTCCAGCGTCGGCGAATGCAGCCCCGCACGCTGTTTCTTGAACGAACCCCATTCTACCTCGCGGTTGTATTTGAAGCCTTGAAAATACGGAGAAATTTCATCCAGTTCGTCGTGTGTGTAGAGC
>JBEEMY010000154.1:0-5774 GCA_041192415.1 Verrucomicrobiota bacterium
CGAATCGCCCGCTGCCAGCGCGCCGCCGAGATTCACCACCGCGAGTGTGCCGCCGTAATTCAACGTGCCGGTGACGCGCAACACGTCGTTGGTCAGTGGCAAGCGGTTGATTTCCATTTGCGCGAAGCTGCCGGACTGCAAGGTGACGCTGTTGCTCACGGTGAGTTTGCCAATGCTGTTGCCGGGCGCGAGGCTGCCGCCGGACGCCACGGTGACGGCGCTGCCGAGCGAACCATTACCGCCGAGCGTGCCCGTGCCGGAGACGGTGACGCCGCTGTTGGGCAGCAGCGCGTTCACGAGCAGCGTGCCGTCAGTGATTTTGGTCGTGCCGGTGAAAAGATTATTGGCGGACAAAGTAAATTTTCCCGCCGCCGTTTTCGTCAGCGCCAATGTGCCAGCGGTGTTGGCGAGCGTGCCGCTGAACACAACATCGGAGACGTTGCTGACGACGAGCGTGGCCGTGCCGCTGGTGACGGTGGTATCCACGGTTCCGCTGCCGACTACGCCGGGAATGATTTGCGTGCTGCCGTTCAAATCCACTTTCGCGCCGCCGGAAATTGTGACGAGGCTGGCGGGCGACAACGATTGCCCCACGCCCGCGACGACGGCGTTGGTCACAGTCATCAGTGCTTGAATCTCCGCCTGGCTCAACGCGCGGTTGTAGAGATAGACCTCGTCAATCAGTCCGTTCAAAAACGCTGTGCCGTCGGCGACATCGGGCGAGCCGCCGATCCAAAATTGATTCGCCGTGAGCGCCGCGCCGTTCGCCCAGCCGGTCGAGCCGGTCTGCGCGTCGAGATTGCCGTCCACGTAAATTTTTTTGTAGCCGCCGCCTACGGTGATGGCGATGAAATGCCACGCGTTGTCATTCACAGTCGTCGTGCCGGTTAGCCAGTTATCCGCGTAGCGCACGCCGCCAACTTTGGTTCCGCCGGTCGCGGTGCTGTTCGCGTTCAGATAAAATGTGGTCTGGAAATTTGTATTCCAACCGCCGCTGCCTTGATAGCCATACTTCGCGCCCGCCGTGGAAGTTTTCAGCCACAGCGCGTAAGTCCACGGCTGCGCGCCGACGGTGCAATCCAAGTTCGCCACCTTATTCGTGATCAACACATACGCGGCGGTTCCATTCACGCTCAACGCTTTTCCGTAGCGACCGCCCGCGACGATGGTTGCGCCTGCGCCGGTGAGCGTGCCGTTCAGCAGACTGCCGCCGCTGCCGTTGTTGGTGATCGTCGTGGCGCTCGCGCTGTCGAAGGAGAGATACAGCACGGGCGCGGCGTTGACCTTGAGCGTGTTCGCGGTCACGAGCGTGTCGCCGCTGTAGGTATTCACGCCGGACAACGTCGTGTTGAAGGAGCCGGAAGTTTTGAGCGAGCCGCCGCCATTGATGGGCGCGGCGAGAACGAACGGACATTGATCCGCTTGAATGGTGCTGGTCGTGCCGTCAATCAAAGTGATGCTGCCGCCGAGAACGCAAGTGTCGCCGCTGCCGCTGCCGCTGCGAATCAATCCGCCGCTCGGAAACAAACGATTGAAGGTGTAAGTGCGGTAGCCGCCGCCTTTGAAAATCATGCTGCCAGTCGCGGTGGCGTTCGGTGGGAACGTCAGCGAATTTCCGGCGAAGGTGTAATCGAGCGTGTCGGCGGGCGTGCGCAGCGCGTTGCTGGAAGTGTTATAATCGCCGAACGCCGACGGTGGTGCGCCGGAATCCCAGTTCGAGGCGATGATGAAGGAGGAGTAGCCGAGCGCGTCAGTGTTTGTCAGCGTCACAATCGGATTCGGCGCGTCGGCGACAAAAATTATCACCGTCGCCGTCGCGCTCATGCCCGCCGTATCGTTGACGCTCATCGTGAACGTGTTCGTGCCGACATCCACCGGCGTGGGCGTGCCCGTGAGCGCGCCGCTGCCCGCGACGTTCAGCCACGCGGGGCCGGCGACCTTGGTAAAATTCGTCGTGTCGCCCGCGTCCACATCTGTCGCCGTGCCGACGAGTGAGTTCGTGTAAAAAGTTCCGTTCGTGCCGTTCGCGCGGGCGAACACGCTGTTCGTGAACACCGGCGCGTGGTTCGTAGCGAGCAAAGAAATTTGAGCCGCGCTCATCGCGTAGTTGGCGACGAAGACTTCATCCAGCTTGCCGCTGAACAACGGATCGGCGGCGAACTGGCTTTTGCCGAGATAATTCACCGTGGGTTTGAAGCTCGACGGCGTGACGCTGAAACCAGTCGAGGTCGCCGCGAGCGCGCCGTTGACATAAAGTTTTCCGGTGTTGCCATTCAGTGTGAACGCGACGTGCCGCCACACGCCGGTGGGCAGCGCGGTGGTCTCCACGATTTGTTCCGCGCCGCCGTTCAAGATGGCAAAGCGCAACGTGCTGCTGCTGGAACTTGGCGTAAGAAATAAATACTGGCTCGTGCCGGTGCCGAAATCGAAGATGCGCTGGAAACTCGCGCCGCCGTTCCAGTTCACCCACGCCGCGAGCGTGATGCTGTCAGAATCCGCAATGCCAGCGGGAACGGTGACGTAATTCGCGGAACCATCGAGGCTGATGGCTTGTCCGGTATGGCCCGCAACGTAAGTGGCCGTGCCGGTCAAAACGCCGTGCGCCGTGCCGACGCTCGATAGCGTATTGTTCTCAAATTCGTAACGCGCCATCACGTTCGATTGCGTGTTGACGTAGATGTTCAGCACGGCAAACGCGCTGATGCCCGCCGCGTCCGCCGCGCTGACGGTGAAAGAATTTGTCCCGCGATCGCCCACGCCGGGCGTGCCGCCAAGAATTCCGTTTGTCGTCACCGTGAGCCACGCCGGGCCGGTGGCCTTGCTGTAAGTCAACGCGTCGCCGTTCGGATCGGTGGCCGTGCCGGCAATGCTGTTACTGTAAGCCTGGCTGTCCGTCGCCGCGTCGCGCGCAAAAATATTCGGCGAGAACTGCGGCGGCAGATTCGTTTGCAACGCGGCAATTTGCGCGGCGGTCAGCGCGTAGTCGGTGATGAGCACATCGTCAAGTGCGCCGTTGAACAGCGGATCGGCGAACTGGCTTTTGCCGAGATAATTTAATGAGGTATTCAGCGAGCTGGGATTAATCGTGATGGCGGTGTTCGTGGCGACCGGAAGACCGTTGACGTAAAGCGTGCCGGTGTCGCCGTTGAGCGTGAGCGCAACGTGCGTCCACTGGCCTGGCGTGAGCGCGGTGGTCTCGACGATTTGTTCTGCTCCGCCATTCTTGGTGGCGAAGCGCAACGTGCCGCTGCCGGAACTGGGCGAGAGAAAAAGATACTGGCTCTGGCCGCTGCCGAAATCGAAGAGGCGCTGCCAGTTCGCGCCGCCGTTCCAATTCACCCACGCGGCAAAAGTAAAATCCACGCTGTGGCCTATGACCGTGGGCAGTTGCACAAAATTATTTGCGCCGTCAAAGTTCATTGCCAGTCCGTTCGTGCCGGTTGCGTAAGCCGGATTGCCCTGAACGAAACCGTTGTTGCCGTAGCCGGAACCGTCCCACGCATTGCCGTTGAAAGAAAATTGCGCGAGGCTCCGCGCACCACCGGCGGGCAAGACTTGCGCGTAAGCCATCGGCGAAGCGTTGTCATGATACACCACGCCGGCAGGAGTGAGCGCGCCGCTCGTGACCATCGCGCGATTCGTGCCGACCCAATTGTAGATCGAGTAGCGTTCGATGTAGGGCGCGTTATCCAGCGCATCGATGAACGAGTTGATGATCGTGGCCTGCGACGCGAGCGTCGGCTCGCAGCACGTCCAGTTCGCGCCGTTGTTAAACTCCGTAACCCACACTGGCCGTCCCGTGTTGACGTAAATGTCGTGGCACCAATTCGTGAACTGCGCCGCCGTCCAGCCGCCTTTGTAAAAATGCACCGGCACAAAATCCACGCGGTAGTTCAGCGCGTCCGCCTGCGCGATGAAACTATAAAGCCACGTCAATCCGACGCCCGCATCCGACGGCGATGGCGCGCCAAGTCGCAAGCCGGACGCGAGCAAGTTCGGCCACGCCGCAATCGCCTGCGCCACGGTCATGTTCGCCTGGTTGGCCTGGTCGGGTTCGTTGAAGCCGAGCGAGTGCGTGGATTTTTGTTTATTGTTGATGTTCGCGTAGGCGTTCCAGTTCGCATCGTGCCGCATCGGAACGTATTCGCTGTCGAGCGAAGAAGCAGTGGAATTATCCCAGTCGTAACTCCACAACGGATCCACCAAATTTTCCACCGCACCCGCCCAGCCTTTTTTCCCGGACCAGCGCCATGGAAACACACGCACGAAGCTGATGGAATTGTCGAGGTTCGTCGGCAGCACGCTCACGTCCAGATCGCCGTCCTGCGCGACGTAGTTTTTGCTCAAGCCCGTGCCGTTGGCGTTTTGCGCGAACGTGGCCATGTAGCCGTGCTTGAGGCGAAACGAACTGAGGTTGTTGTTCTGCACGCCCAGTCCGGTGTCCGTGTAATAGGTGTAGAGCGAATAAGTATTGGATGCGCCAAGAAAATTTGGCTGGCTGAAAACTTGCAACGCTTGGTAGCTCGTGGTGTGCGGGATGATCACCGTGCCCATGTCGTATTGTGCCACGCGCACGTTGCTGTCCGAAACTGCCACCGCGCCGCTCACGCGAATCTGCGAAAGATAAGTGGACGCGACCACCGATGGCCGGATGTTCGGCAAATAAAACCACGCGTCGGCGGAATTCAAATTGATGAGGCAGCCGGGAATGGGATTCACCGTCGCCGTCACGCGCAACTCACAGCGATTGCTCATCGTGACCGTGGTGTTGGTGAGCGTGGCGTAGGTCGTGATGCCGTTTGTGAGCGTCAACGTTTGTGCCGTGGCTAGTCGTGGTGAAATCAAGCCGACGGCAACCACCGCAAGACAGGTTAATTTTTTAAGCGAGGTGGCCATGCGATATAAATTAGGAACGTTTAGATTATCGCATTTATCGTGGAAAAATCATCCCCTAAACGCGGGATGACACCGCCGCCCGGATGGTTTGATAAACGCCGCTCGCTGGCGTGAAAACTCTGCTGGCGTGTCCGGATCAACTTTGAATGATTTCGTCCAGCTTGAAGCCTTAAATGTCCGTCTTGATCTGCAACCACAACGGCAGATGATCTGAAAGCTGGCAGGTGAACTTCTCCTTGGTCATGCCCGCCGGAAATAATTCCTTGATATGCTTTTCATCAACGAAGGAATTCAGCGCTGTTTAACGCAGCTCCGCTGACAACTGCGTCTTCAGCGCGTCCACAATTTTTTCGTGGGCTGAATTCACATCCGCATCCGTCAGCGTCTTGTCGGCGGCGCGATAGGTGAAGGCATACGCCAAACTCTTCTGACCATCTGGCACGCCTTGACCACGGAACACATCGAAGAGTTCCACGCTTTCCAGATTTGCCGCCTTCGATTGCTTCACCGTTAGCAGCACGGCCTCGTGCGTGGTCGCATCGGGAACAAGGATCGCCACGTCGCGGCGGCTGGACGGAAACTGCGGCAATTGCTTGAACGACTTGCCCGCGCTGCGTTTCGAAAGCAGCAGATCCAAATTGAACTCCGCGAGAAAAACTGCATCGCGCAAATCATTTTTCTTGGCCAGCATCGGCAGCAATTGGCCAAGCTCGCCCAGCAGAATTTTTCCGCCCAGCGTCACGGTGGCAGATTCGAGGAACAACGTCGTGCTTTCCGTGCGCTTGCCGAATGCGATGCCGCGCAGACCGAATTGCTCCAGCAAATCTTCGACGAGACCCTTCAAGTCATACGCGTCATACTTCGCGTCGCGTTCGCCG
>JBEEMY010000155.1:0-5737 GCA_041192415.1 Verrucomicrobiota bacterium
GGCGTCGGATTCCAGTTCCGTCGTGAGAAAATCGCCGGTGGTCAAATCCACGAGCGCGAGGCCGAAGATTTTTCCGGTGGGAAAAACGGACGCGAGAAAGTTATTCCGCTCGGCGACAAGCATCCGTTCGTCAAAATGTGTGCCGGGCGAGAGGATTTGCGTGACCTCGCGGTTCACCAGTTTTCCCGGACGCGCTTCCTCGGTCTGTTCGCAGATCGCGACCTTGCGTCCTGCCTTCAGCACGCGCGAGATGTAATTATTTGCCGCGTGATGCGGCAGGCCGCACATGGGAATGCCATTGCGCGCGGTGAGCGAGAGATTAAGTAACTGCGCGCCGTCCTTGGCGTCGTCAAAAAACATCTCGTAGAAATCGCCGAGGCGGAAGAGCAGCAGCGCATCCTTGGGCAGTTCGCTTTTGATGCGGCGATACTGAACCATCATGGGAGTGAGTTGCGCTTCGGCGGACATGAGCGGGGAAATTAAACGGGAACGGGGGCGAAGGCGAACAAGATTTCATCGCCTGCGCATGGCTGATTTAACCACAGCGCAGAGCTGCCCACGCGCCAAACACATTAAGTTTCCTGAATGCGCTGAATCCGCGCGCCGAGCTTTTTCAACTTCTCATCCATCTTCTCGTAGCCGCGATCCAGATGGTAGATGCGGTTCACCTGCGTCGTGCCTTTCGCGGCCATGCCCGCGATGACCAGCGCCGCGCTCGCGCGCAGATCGCTCGCCATCACCGGCGCGCCGCTCAACGGTTTGCCGCCCTTCACAATTGCGCTTGGCCCTTCGATCTCAATGTCCGCACCGAGACGCGCCAGCTCGCTGACGTGCATGAAGCGCGATTCAAAAATCCGTTCCGTGATGATGCTGATGCCCTTCGCCTGCACGAGCAGCGCCATCATCTGCGCCTGAACGTCCGTCGGAAAACCGGAATACGGCAGCGTCGTGATGTCCACGGGTTTCAGTTTTCCTTTGCGCCGCGCAATCAAATCTGCGCCGTTACGCTCCACGGAAACGCCGGCCTCGCCGAGCTTGTCAATCACCGCGCGCAGATGCTCGGCGCGTGCGCCCTTCAAGGTGATTTCGCCGTTCGTCGCACCGGCGGCAATCAAGAATGTCGCCGCCTCGATGCGGTCGGGAATGACCTCGTGTTCCGCGCCGTGAAGTTTTTTGACGCCTTCAATCGTGATTGTCGGGCTGCCGACGCCGGAGATTTTTGCGCCCATCGCGTTCAGAAAATTCGCCACGTCCACGACTTCCGGCTCGCACGCTGCGCTTTCGATGACCGTGATGCCGTCACCGAGCGCCGCCGCCATCATGATGTTCGCCGTGCCGAGCACTGTCGGGCCAGCGCGACCACCGAGGAACATGGAATTGCCGGTGATTTTTTTCGCCGTCGCGTCAATGTAGCCGCCCTCGATCTTGATTTTGCAGCCGAGCGCCTGAAAACCTTTCAGATGCAGATTGATTGGCCGCGCGCCGATGATGCAACCGCCGGGCAAAGAAATCCGCGCTTTCTTCAAACGTCCCAGCAACGGCCCGGCGATGCAGATGGAGCCGCGCATTTTGCGGACGAGATCGTAGTCCGCGTAGCCTTTGATTTTTTTGGCGTGAACGGTGACGGTGCCGTTTTCAAACTTGGCCGTCGCGCCGAGCGATTCCAAAATCTTCACCATGAAGCGCGTGTCGCTCAAATCCGGCACGCGGCGGATGATGCACGGCTCGTCGGTGAGGAGCGTCGCCGCGAGGATTGGGAGCGCGGCATTTTTGCTGCCGCTGATTTCTACCGTGCCGCGCAACGGCACGCCGCCTTTGATTAAAAAACTGTCCATAGGAAAAAAGAATTATTCAGCCACAGATTTTCACAGATGGACACAGATAGGAAAATCCACGCGGCCACGTTTTTGAAATCTGTGTTTCATCTGTGAAAATCTGTGGCAAAAATTTCAGCGCCGCGCGACCAGAATTCTGGCGCGGTGAGAGTAGTCCTCCTTGATGGCTTCGACAATCCACTTTTCACTTTCAAAGATTTTTTTTATCGCGTCGGCTTGGCTGTCACCGAATTCCAGCATGATTTTGCCATCGGGTTTGAGGAACGCTGCCGCTTCATTCGCCAGCCGTCGGTAGAAATCCAGCCCGTCCGCACCGCCATCCAACGCCAGGCGCGGGTCAAAATCGCGGACTTCGGGATCCAGCGTGGCGATTTCGGCGGAAGCGATGTAGGGCGGGTTGCTGACAATCAGATCAAACCGAGCTGCCGATGGAATCGCCGCAAACCCATCGCTAGCCAGAAATTCAATCCGCTCCGCAATCTTGTTAGCGGCAGCGTTTTGTTCGGCCAATACAAGCGCTTCCGCCGAGATATCCGTCGCGACAATCTTTGCTGTCGAACATTTTGTCGCGATGGCAATGGCGATGCAGCCGCTGCCGGTGCAGAGATCCAAGGCAGTTGATGGTTGATGGTTGATGGTTGATAGAAACTGCCAGCCGAGTTCCGCGAGCATTTCTGTTTCTGAACGCGGAACCAGAGCATTCCGGTTCACGCTGATTTCACAGCCACAGAACGACGTTGTGCCGGTGATGTGCTGGAGCGGTTCCCGCGCGCCGCGTCGTTTGACCAGCTCGCGCAAGCCGTCCGTTTCGGCCGGCGTCAGTGCGCGCTCGAAGTTCAGATAGAGCTTCATGCGCGGCAGTTTGAGCTGATGCGCCAAAAGCAATTCCGCATTGAGGCGCGCGGATTCCACGCCACGCTTGGCAAGAAACTCGGTGCTCTTCTGAATGGCTTCGAGGACGGTCACGCGGATGAATTTAGTTCGTTGGCGCGCAGTTCAAAGAATTATTTGCCCGCCACGCCCTTGAGATACGCCAGAATCAATTCCGGTAAATCCTTGCTGTAGCCGCCTTCCAGCAGGCTAAACATCGGCACGTTCAGCTTGCGCAACGACTGGCCGAGCCAGTGAAAATCTTCCGCCAGCAGCGGGCCATCCGCGAGCGGGTCGCGCGCGTAGGCATCGAAACCGGCGGACACAGCGATGAGGTCGGGGCGGAAATGTTTCAGGTCATCGAGCGCGTGAACGAGCGCGGCGCGATACGTCTCGCGCGAGGCGGACGCTGCGACGGGATAATTGAAACAGTTGCGCCCACGGCTGGTCGCACCGGTGCCGGGATACGCGGGATGCTGGTGGATGGAAAAAAACTCCGCGCCCGGCTGGTTCAGCAGAATGTCTTCTGTGCCGTTGCCGTGGTGAACATCGAAATCAAAAACGGCGACGCGCTTTGAACCAGTGACGGTGGCCTCCAGCGCGGCGATGGCGATGTTGTTAAGGTAACAGAAGCCCATGGACGTTTCACGCGTGGCGTGGTGTCCGGGCGGACGCATGAGGCTGAAAACATTTTTTCCATCGCGCGCCAATTTGAACGCGTCCAACGCGGCGGCAACGGAAGCGCGGGCATGATTGGCAATGCCATCGAAGAACGGTGTGTCGGCATCGAAATCTTCCCGCGTATCAAGCCGCGTGAGCATGGCGGGCGTGTGGGCGCGGAGAATTTGATCATCGGTCACCGAAGTCGGCGTCAGCCACGTCAGTTCCAGCTCGGATTGCTTTCGCAAAAGCTCGACCGTGGAGGTGATGCGTTGCGGCCGTTCAGGGTGGCCGGCGCGCGAATACTCCGTGCAATGTTCGTCAGTGATGATGATCATTCGACTGCCAGCAGCCTAGCAAACACGGTCGGGAACAACAGGCGGGAATTGTCAGCGGGCCAACTTTTCCTGCACCCGCTTGGAAAAACTTTCCGTGCGGATGATGGCGCGTTTGTGCAGGCCGCGCACGATGACTTCGTGCGCATCGCGGGCTTCGATCTGAAATTGCACCTTGCTGCCATCAATCGAGATGACTTGCGCGCGGCAATGAATCGTCTGGCCGACAGGTGTCGGCGCGAGATGACGGATATCAATTTCCAAGCCCACGGAACGCTCGTCCGCTTCGAGGTGCGGCGCGAGGGTCTGGCGCGCGGTGCGTTCGAGGAATTGGATGATGTTCGGCGTGGACACGACGGCGGGCATGCCATCGCCGTGAAACTCCACCGCGTGTGTCATGTCCGTCGGGATGGACAGTTCGCCAACTTCACCGATTCTGGGGCGCGAATTCATTTTCCGGAATTTAACGCAAAGACGCGAAGGAGCAAAGCCGCAAGGGAATTTCTGAAAAGAAAAAGGCGCAGAGATGAAAGGCCTTCGCGTCTTTGCTCCTTCGCGCCTTTGCGTTAAAAACTTTTACTTCTTGATGAGGTCAGCGACGAGCGCTTTCTCTTCCTTCAATTCATTTTCGGTCGCGGTGATTTTCGCCTTGCTGAAGTCGTTGAGCGGCACGCCTTGGACGATTTCAAAATCCTTGCCGTTGCTGCGGATCGGGTAGCTGAAGATAAGACCCTTCTCGATGCCGTAGCTGCCGTCAGAATGAACCGCGACGCTGAACCAGTCGCCCGCCGGCGTGGGCGTGACGAGCTTGCGGACGGTATCCACAGCGGCGTTCGCGGCGCTCGCGGCACTAGAGAGGCCGCGCGCCTTGATGATGGCCGCGCCGCGTTGTTGCACGGTGGTGATGAAATCTTTTTCCAACCATTCGCGATGGCTGATGACTTCGGGCACGAGCCGTCCGTTGATCTTGGTGTTGAAAAAATCAGGATACATCGTGGCGCTGTGATTGCCCCAGATGGCGAGGTTGGTGACAGCGGTGGTGTCCACGCTGGCCTTCTTGGCGAGCTGCGACTTGGCGCGATTTTCATCAAGCGCGGTCATGGCGAAGAAACGTTCCTTCGGAATTCCCGGCGCATTGTTCGCGGCGATGAGGGCGTTGGTGTTGCACGGATTGCCGACTACGAGCACGCGGACATCGCCCGCTGCGTTCTTCGCGATGGCGTTGCCCTGGCCGGTGAAAATTTTTCCATTCGCGGCGAGCAAATCTTTGCGCTCCATGCCGGGACCGCGCGGCTGCGCGCCGACGAGCAACGCCCAGTTCACACCCTTGAAACCTTCGTCGGGATTCGAGGTCGGCACGAGGCCTTTGAGCAACGGAAACGCGCAATCTTCCAGTTCCATGCAGACGCCTTGCAACGCGGCCATGATTTTTTCATCAGCGCGTTCGAGGAGATGGATGATGACCGGTTGATCCGGCCCGAACGCCGCGCCGGAGGCGATGCGGAACAGGAGTGAATAGCCGATTTGACCGGCAGCGCCGGTGACCGCGACACGAATGGGAGCTTTATTCATAAAATTTTGAGCCGCCATTATGATAATGCTGGCGTTTTGAAGCAAGTTTTCCGCGTGGCGAAAAAATAGCTTGGAAAAAATATTTTTCCGCGTAGAACTGTCCGCGTTCTTTGAAACGCGGAAATAAAATTCCGCTTATCGCAGTCAAATGTCTGGGAACCCGGTGTGAATCCGGGACGGTTGCGCCACTGTAACGGCTACAATTCTCAATGCCACTGCCGCAAGGCGGGAAGGCGGGAAAAGGTCTGAAGCCAGAGTCAGGATACCGGTTTGATTGCGCTCGTCGCTGGGGCGAGCTGATAGTTTTCAGTTGATAATTGATAGTCCGAAAGCGCGGTTGCTTGGCTATCAACTAAAAACTCTCAACTATCAACATCCCCGCAACTTCTCCGCAAAGAGAAGGATGGAGCCAGCCCGCCGATCTGTTTTCGGCGGGACTCGTTGAATGCCTTCATTCCCCGTTTT
>JBEEMY010000156.1:0-5713 GCA_041192415.1 Verrucomicrobiota bacterium
TATGCGCGGCGACAAAAGCACCGGCTGGGCGACGGCGTTCCGCATGGCGCTCTGGGCGCGGCTGCACGATGGCGACCGCACTTTTAAGCTTTTGCAAAATCTGTTGCAGCCGGCGGGCGGCAAAGGCACGGACTTCGGCGGCAGTGGCGGCGGGACTTATCCGAATCTTTTTGACGCGCATCCGCCATTTCAGATTGACGGCAATTTCGGCGGCACGGCGGCAATCGCGGAAATGCTCGTGCAATCGCAGGCAGGCGAAATTGAATTGCTCCCCGCGCTGCCAGCCGCGTGGCCGGATGGAAAAGTTTCCGGCCTGCGCGCACGCGGCGGTTGCGAAGTCGGCGTGAAATGGGCGAATGGAAAACTTTCCGCCGCCACCATCCGCAATGTCAGCGGCGATGGAAAAATTAAAGTTCGTTACGGTGGCAAGGTGGTGGAGCTGAATTTAAAAAAGGGCGAGGCGAAGAATTTGAACCAAGATTTGAATTAGGGTCGTTTACTTTTTAGGTGGGCTGCCTCGCGCTGCGAGGCAGCATCGCCCCGCAGCGCAGGGTGATCCACCACAGCTAGCATCTGAACTTTCCAATTTTTCCAGACGCTGTAATCTGCGGGCGCATTTCATGAAGATTCTTGTCATCGGTTCGGGCGGACGTGAACACGCCCTCGTTTGGAAACTGGCGCAGTCGCCGCACGCGGAAAAATTTTTCTGCGCGCCGGGCAATGCGGGCATCGCGCAGGAGCGCCTCGCAAAAAATTCTTCGCTGGTCGAATGTGTCAACATCAGCGCGGACGATTTGCCCAAGCTGCTGGCGTTCGCGCAGGAGAAGCGGGTGGATTTCACCGTCGTCGGGCCGGACAATCCGCTCGCGTTGGGCATCGTAGATTTGTTTCAGACACACGGGCTAAAAATTTGGGGCGTGAATCAAAAGGCCGCGCAGTTCGAGGCGTCCAAAGTTTTCTCGCAGAAGTTCATGGAGAAATACGGCATACCGACGGCGGCGGCGGGAACTTTTTCTGATGTGACGGCGGCCAAGAATTTTTGCGCCACGCTCGGCGGCAAATGCGTGGTGAAAGCCGATGGACTAGCGCTCGGCAAAGGCGTTTTGATCTGCCATAGCCAAGCCGAAGCCGAGAAGGCCGTGGATGAAATCATGGTCAGCAAAGCGTTCGGCGCGGCGGGCGCGAACGTGGTCATTCAGGAATTTCTCGAAGGCATCGAGGTCTCGATGCACGCGCTGTGCGATGGCACGACGGCGAAAATTTTCCCGACCTCGCAAGATCACAAGCGTGCGCTCGACGGCGACCTTGGCTTGAACACCGGCGGCATGGGAACGTATTCGCCCACGCCATTTCTCACGGACGCGCAACTCGCTGAGACCGCGCGCCAAGTGCTGGAACCCTTCATGCGCGGCTGCGTGGCGGAAGGCATTGATTATCGCGGCCTGCTGTATCCCGGCGTGATGCTCACGAAGAACGGCCCGAAGATTTTGGAATTCAACGCGCGCTTCGGTGATCCCGAAACGCAGGTGTATCTCACGCGCTTGGAAAATGATTTGGTGGAACTGCTCGATGCCAGCGCGAGCGGCACGTTGGCGAAACACGAATTAAAATGGAGTCCGCTTGCGAGCGTTTGCGTGGTGATGGCCAGCGGCGGTTATCCCGGCAACTACGCGAAAGGCAAAATCATCACCGGCCTCGATGCCGCGAACAAATTGCCGTGCACAAAAGTTTTCCACGCGGGCACGGCGTTGAAAGACGGCCAGATTGTGACGAACGGTGGCCGCGTCCTCGGCGTGACCGCGCTTGGCAAAGATTTGCGCGCCGCGCAGGCCGCCGCCTACGTCGCCGTGGAGAAAATCCATTTCGAAGGCGTGCAGTTCCGCCGTGATATCGTGGCGAAGGCGTTGTAGTGGCGACGGCGGCGCGCGAATGGCTCGAATTGTCATGGAGTGCGGTGGGTGAGGGGCTGGGGGCGCACTGGCCTTGCCCCACCGGGTTGGCGCAACCGAGCGGTGGCTGCTTTACTTTCCCGGCGGCGTCCCGCATTTTTTCCGGCGCATGAAGCGATGTATTTATTTTTTGATGGTGCTGCTGGCGTTCAATCTCCGGCTCGCCGCCGCCGAGGTGGCGGTGTCGGCGACGGTTTTTGAGGGCAAGGTGCTGTGCGTCCGCGTGGCGCAACTCACGGACAAATTTCCCAGTCAGTTCCAATCGCTCCAGCCGACGAACAAGCTGGCGGGAACGGTTTTAGATTTGCGTTTTGCGGATGGCGATGTGGCGGCAGTGGCAGCGGCGGAAGAAGTTTTCACCGCAAAAAAATCGCCGCTGGTGATTTTGGTAAATAGCCAGACGCGCGGCGGCGCGTTGGAATTTGCATTGCGTTTGCGCGGAGAGAAACTGGCGGTGGTCATCGGCAGCACCAACCGGATTGGAAAATTTTCACCGGACATCACGGTAGAGATCAGCTCGGCGGATGAGAAAAAATTTCTAGAGAATCCTTTTGCCGCCGCGACCACCAACGCTCCGCTGACCACCGCCGTCAAAAATGAATTGCTGCCGTTCGTGGATCACATGACGGAGGCGGAACTGGTGCATCGCAAAATCAAGGATGGCGAAGATGCCAGCGATGAGGTGTTGTCGCCGCGACCCGCGCCGCCGCAACCGGTCATCCGCGACCCGGCGCTGGCGCGGGCGGTGGATTTGCTCAAGGCGCTGGCAATTTTGCAACCAGTGCGCGGCTGATTCGCATTGACGATTCGCCTCCCACAAATCACCTTTAGCCGCTCGGATTTTCGATGAAGACGATTCTTTTTCTCTGCACGGGCAATGTTTGCCGCAGTCCGATGGCGGAAGGGCTTTTTCGCCACGCCATCAAAGGGCGCGGTGAATTCCGCGTGCTGTCCGCCGGCCTCGGCGCGATTGACGGCCAGCCGCCCACGCATCACTCGGTCACGGCGATGCGCGAGCTGGGCCTGAACATTTCCGCGCAGCGCAGCAACGCGCTTACGGCGGAGATGGTGCGCTCGGCGGATTATATTTTCGGTATGACGCACAGCCACGTGGACACGGTGCTGCTGCTTTACCCATCGGCGGTGGAAAAAACTTTTTTGCTGCGCGAATTTGACGACACGCTTGAGCCTTATGAGAAGGACATCAGCGATCCCATCGGCAGCCCGTATCACATTTATGTCGAGTGCCGCGACCAGATTGAGCAAGGCATCGTCACGCTTATAAAATTTATGGAACAATCCAATCTTTTGCAAAAATCCGACAACCAGTCCAACACTTCGACCGTCAACGTCGCGCTCGGAGCGGATCACGGTGGATTTGAAATTAAAGAAGTCCTCAAGGCGCACCTGCGCAGCCTCGGCTTGACCATCGCGGATCACGGAACGGACTCGAAAGAATCTTGCGATTATCCTGACTACGCCCTCGCCGTTGCCAAGTCCGTCGCGGCGGGCACGGCGGAACTTGGCCTGCTCGTCTGCACCACCGGCATCGGCGTGAGCATCACGGCAAATAAAGTTGCGGGCATCCGCGCCGCGCTGGTCAGCGACGCGGCGACGGCGGCGATGACCCGCCAACACAACGATGCGAACGTCCTCTGCCTCGCCGGCAAAACCACGTCGCCCGATCTCGCAAAGAAAATTCTCGACGCGTTCCTCGGCGCGAAGTTTGAAGGCGGACGCCACGAACGTCGCGTGCGCAAAATGGACGCACAGTTCGCGCCCGCGAATCTGCGCATCGCAAATGTGGATTCTGAAATCGCCGTCGCCATTGAGCTCGAACGCACGCGCCAGCAGGAAAACATCGAGCTGATCGCGTCGGAAAATTTCACCAGCCCCGCTGTGATGGAAGCGCAAGGCTCCGTGCTGACGAACAAATACGCTGAAGGTTATCCCAAGAAACGCTGGTATGGCGGCTGCGAAAACGTGGACAGCATCGAGCAGCTTGCGATTGATCGTGCAAAAAAATTATTCGGCGCGGAACACGCCAACGTCCAGCCGCACTCCGGCTCCGGCGCCAACATGGCGGTGTATTTCGCGTTCCTGAAACCCGGCGACAAGATGTTGACGATGGACTTGAGCCACGGTGGTCACTTGACGCACGGCAACAAGGCGAATTTTAGCGGCAAGTTTTTTGAGATTGTCCACTACGGCGTGAACCTCCAGACCGAGCGGATTGATTACGACCAAATCGCCGCGATGGCCCGCGAACACAAGCCGAAGATGATTACCATCGGCGCGAGTGCGTATCCGCGCATCATTGATTTTCAGCGCATGGGCGAGATCGCGCGCGAAGTCGGCGCGATGCTGCTTGCGGACATTGCACACATCGCTGGGCTCGTTGCGGCGGGGATTCATCCGAGTCCGGTGGGTCACGCGGATTTTGTCACGACCACGACGCACAAAACGTTGCGCGGGCCGCGCGGTGGTTTGATTCTCTGCCCGGAGAAATATGCCAAGGCAATTGACTCGCAGGTTTTCCCCGGCATCCAGGGCGGTCCGTTGGAACATGTCATCGCCGGCAAAGCTGTGTGCTTCCACGAAGCGCTGCAGCCGAGTTTCAAAACTTACCAGCAACAAATCGTGAAGAACGCCGCTGCGCTCGCCGCCGGCATGACGCGCAATGGCTACCGCCTCATCAGCGGCGGCACGGATAATCATTTGATGCTTGTGGACGTGGGCGCGAAAGATGTCACCGGCAAGGACGCGCAGATTGCGCTCGACGAGGCGGGCATCACCGTCAACAAGAACACGATTCCGAACGAAACGCGCTCGCCGTTTCAAGCTAGCGGCATTCGTCTCGGCACGCCCGCTTGCACCACGCGCGGCATGAAAGAAGCCGAGATGGCCGCGATTGCGGACATGATTTCGGAAGTGTTGATGGATATCAAAAACGTAGATGCCGCGCACAAAGTCCGCGACCGCGTGCGCGCGCTGACGGCGAAGTTTCCGTTGCCTTACTGAAAATGTTTAACATCGGACAAAAAGTTGTGCTCGTGGATGACAAGTGGCCGGAATCGGTCAAGCAACTCTACTTGCAACTGCCGGTCGTGGAGACCGTCTATGTCGTGCGCGCCGTGCGCGTGGGCGTGCGCGCGGACGAACTCATCATGGACATGAGGCGCGTGCTGGAGCAGTCCGTTTTGCTGACCGGCATCTACAATCCCACCAACAAACTCGGCGTGGAAGCCGGTTTCGCCGCCAGCCGCTTCCGCTCGCTGGAAGAATTGAAAACATCGGCCGTCAAGGAAGAGGAAGCACTGGTTTGAGTTTTTTGAACCGCGCGCGTGCGGTTCATTCGCGGTTGTTTTGATTGCCCAACCTGCGGCAGTGCGGCGGTCGCGCTGAATTCTTCATCAAAGTTCTCGCCCGGAAATTTTTCTCTGCTAATTTGCGCGCCGCATGATTCGTCTCGTTCTCTTCGACATTGACGGCACGCTTGTCCTCACCGGCGGGGCAGGGACGGCGGCGTTCACGCGCACCTTTGCGAAACACTTCAACCTGCACCACGGCACGGAGAAGATGAAGTTCGCCGGGCGCACGGATGTCAGTCTCGTCCGCGAATTTTTCGGCTGCCACAACATCCCGGCCACGCCGGAGAATTTCCAGCGGTTCTTCGAACGCTTTGTTTTCTGGCTCGACCAGATGGTGGCACAAGGCAACGGCGGAGAAGTTTCTGCGCGAGGTGGATTCGGCCAGCGTGATGG
>JBEEMY010000157.1:0-7283 GCA_041192415.1 Verrucomicrobiota bacterium
ACCACCGATTATGCGATAAATATCGTCGTCATCTATTTGCTCATCGTTTGTGTTGGGCGGCATGGAAAGGAATTCAATTATGAAAATGCGGATGATCCTCGCTGGCGGTTCAGGTTTTCTCGGCGGCGCGCTGGCGAAAAATTTTCGCACGCTCGGCTGGGAAGTCATTGTGCTGACGCGTCGGCCGCGCGTGCGCGGCGACGGCGTGAAAGAAGTCGCGTGGGATGCTCGGTCGCTAGGCAACTGGGAGCAGTTCGTGGACGGCGCGGATGTGGTCATCAATCTCACCGGGAAATCGGTGGATTGCCGCTACAACGAGAAGAACCGCCGCGACATCATCGCCTCGCGCGTGGATTCAACGCGCGTCTTGGGCGAGGCGATTGCGCAGTGCAAAAATCCGCCGCGTGTGTGGCTCAATTCCAGTTCCGCCACGCTTTACCTGCATACGTTCGACACGCCGATGGATGAGAACGGCTTGACCGGCGCAACGCTCGCCGCCAAGGACGAGTTCTCCATCGAAGTCATCCGGCAATGGGAACGCGCATTCGACGAGGCGCAGACGCCGCGCACGCGCAAGGTCGCGCTCCGCGCGGCGATGGTGCTGGGGCAGGCGCGCAACAGCGTGTTCCCGGTTTTGCGCCGGCTCACGAAATTTGGTCTTGGCGGGCGCATGGGCAGCGGGCGGCAATTCGTTTCATGGATTCATCAGGAAGATTTCTGCCGCGCCATCGAATGGCTCATTGCCCGCGAAGATATTTCCGGAGTGGTCAACATCTGCGCGCCGAATCCGCTGCCGAACGCAGAGATGATGCGCCTGTTTCGCGAAGTTTTCGTTGCCCCATTCGGCTTGCCCGCGCCGGAATGGATGCTGGAGATTGGCGCATTTTTCATCCGCACGGAAACGGAATTGATCATCAAGAGCCGCCGGGTGGTTCCGGCGCGGCTGCTGGCGACGGGGTTTCAATTTAATTTTCTAAAACTGGAAGATGCCTTGAAAGATTTGGCGAATAAAACATGATGGGCCGCGCATGGGTGAACCAACACACAAACGAATCGTCATCGCGGGCGGCAGCGGCTTCATCGGCACGGCGCTGGCGCGGGAATTTGTCCGGCGCGGGTTTGAGGTCGTCGTGCTGACGCGCTCACCGCGTCGGCGAACGGATGGGGCGGTGGAACTGCCGTGGGACGGCGAACAATCCAGCGTTTGGGCCAAGCAGCTCGACGGTGTCGCTGCGGTGATCAATCTCACCGGCAAAAACATCAACTGCCCGCACACGCCGGAAAATTTGCGCGGCATCACGTCATCGCGGGTGAATTCGGTGAAGGCCATCGCCGCCGCCATTGCCTCCATCAAAATGCCGCCGCGCGTCTGGGTGCAGGCGAGCGCGGTCGGTTTCTACGGAGATACGGCGGACAAGCTTTGCGATGAGTCTGCGCCGGGCGGCAGCGATGCGTTGTCGAAAATCTGTTCCGATTGGGAGGCGGCTTTCGATGCTGCAAATTTGCCAGCCACGCGCAAGGTCACGTTGCGCATCGGTTTTGTGCTGGGGCGTGACGGTGGCGCGTTGCCGGTGCTGGCGCGGCTGACGAAATTATTTCTTGGTGGCGCGGTCGGCAGCGGGAAGCAATTCATCAGTTGGATTCACCTCGCGGACTTGGTGCAGATGTTTGTTGCCGCCGTGGAGAATGAAAAATTTTCCGGCACGTTTAACGCCGTCGCGCCGAGTGCGGTGACGAACGCGGAGTTCATGCACGAACTACGCGGCGCGTTGCATCGCCCGTGGAGCCCGCCCGCGCCGGAGTTTGCCGTGAAGTTGGGCGCGCGGCTGATGGGCAGCGAGCCGTCGCTGGCGTTGGTGAGTCAGCGGTGCGCGCCGAAAAAGTTTTTGGCGGCCGGTTTTAAATTTCAGTTCGCGGAACTCGCGCCCGCCTTGAATGACCTTTGCCGGAAAATCTAATTATGAAATCAGTCGCCATCATCGGAGCCTCCACCGACCGCAGCAAATTTGGAAACATCGCCGTGCGCGCGTTTGTGCGACAGGGCTACACGGTTTTTCCAGTGAATCCGAAGGAGCCAAGTGTCGAGGGTTTGCCCGCGTTCAAGAGCATCGTGGAAGTTCCAGTGCGACCGAATCTCATCAGCGTTTATCTGCCGCCGCCGGTGTTGCTAAAAGTTTTACCGGACATCGCGGCGAAGGGTTGCGATGAACTGTGGTTGAATCCAGGAACGGAATCTGACGCGGTCCTGACAGAGGCGGAACGGCTGGGGCTGAATGTGATTCAGGCGTGCAGCATCGTGGGCATAGGGCTTTCGCCTAGCGAAGTTTGAACCGATGCGGTAGCCAATGGTCGCGCTGCGACCATTGCCGTCGCCGAGCGCAGCGTCAGGCGACGGAATCGTTCGTGAGCCAAAAAATATTCACACCACAAAGTGCCTGCTTCGCAGTCATAATTTGTCGCAGCGCGACAAATTCCACCTTCACACCAGCGCATCGGCCAGCACTTCCGCCATGTGTTTGGTGCGGACGTTGGCGAGGTGTTGCACCTGATGACGGCAACTGGTGCCGGACAGAACGAACGTTGTGCCGTAGGGCTGATGCTTGATCTGTTCCATCAACGGTTCAGCAATCTTCAGCGAGAGTTCATATTTGTCCGCCTTCATGCCGAACGCGCCCGCCATGCCGCAGCAGCCGGTGTCGAGCATGGCCACCGTGCGGTTGGGTAAGCGCGAGGCGAGTTGCAGCGCGTTCTTGGTATTCGTCAACGCCTTCGCGTGGCAGTGTGAATGAATCGCCACGCGGCCATGTTCGTGGTCGAACTTCAGCGCGTTGGGATTTTTCTTCATCAACTCCTCGATGAACTCCTCGAAGAGAAAACAGCGCGCGGCCACGTCCGCTGCGCCGGGTAAATTCAGCTCGCGATAATCTTCGGCGAACATCGAGTAGCAAGACGGTTCGAGAAAAATAATCGGCGCGTCGTCCGCCGCCAGCAGCGCGAGGTTGTGGCTGCCGAGTTTCTGCGCCTCGTCGAGATTGCCCACGCTGAACGCCGGACGGCCGCAGCATTTGCGCTTCTCGGCGAGCGTGACGTAATACCCGGCGGTCTCCAGAACTTTCACGGCGGCGATGGCGATGTTCGGCTCGTGATAACGCGCGAAGGTGTCGTCCCAAAGAATGATGCGCCCGCGCAGGCCGCTGGTGTTGTGCTCGCGTTTGGAAAACCACTTATCGAAACGTTCGTGGGCAAATTCCGGCGTGGGGCGTTCGCCGGAGAAACCAAAAAATTTTCCAAAGACGTGCCGCATGGAGCGCGAGCGGAAAAAGAAGTTCGTGAGGCCGGGCATCTTCGTTCCGACGCGTCCGAGGAAATCGACGGAACTCACCAGTCGTTGCTGGAGCGAAACGCCCTTCAGCTTGGTCTGGGCGTGCAGCAGCTCGGCCTTGAGCAAACTCATGTTCACGTTGGACGGACATTCGTGCGTGCAGGCGCGGCAGCTCAAGCAATTGGACAGCGCGTAATCCAATTCCTCCGCGAGCAGCGGGTTTTGCGTGTCGGAGCCGCGCAGTTCTAACGCCGCGCGAATGAGATTCGCGCGCCCGCGCGTGCTCATGCCTTCCTCGCCGGTCGCGACGTAAGTGGGGCACATCGTCGGCGGGTCTTTGCGACAGCCGCCGCAGCCGTTGCACTGTTCGAGGTTGGCGACAAAGGATTCGTCGCGCGCCGCAAATGCGAGGTGCGGCTCGAAGGGCAGGGCGATGCGTTTGTCCGCGCCCATCCGCAGGTGCGAATCAATTTTGTAACGTCCATCGCCGATGATTTTGCCGGGATTGAAAATGTTATTCGGATCGAATGACGCCTTGATCTCGCGCATGACGCGGAAAATTTCTGGGCCGACCAAGTCGCGTAAATACTCCGTGCGCGCGATGCCAACGCCGTGTTCCGCAGCGAGCGAGCCTTTGAACTGCCCGACCAGCGCGGCGGTTTCATCCGCAATCTGCCGGTATTTTTGCAGGTCGCCCGCGTCATGCAAATCCAGCACGGGACGGACGTGCAGCAAGCCCGCCGCCGCGTGGCCGTAGAACGAACCCGTCACGCCGACGCTCGCAAAAATCTTTTCTAAGCCCGTGACATACGCGGGCAAATCCTGCGGGCGCACTGCGGCGTCTTCGATGAAGCACGCGGGCTTGGCGTCGCCTTTGCAACTCGTGAGCAGCGAGAGGCCGGCCTTGCGCATCGCCCAGACGAGCGCGGCCTCGTTCGCGTTTTTCAAAATCAACTGGCGCAGGCCGAGCTTGCGTTTCGACATCTGCGCGAGCTTGTCTTTCGCGTCGCCGAAAAATTCCACGATGAGAATGGATTCGCACGGTTGCGCGTCGAGGTCGAGCAGAGCGCGGACGCCTTGAAAATCTTTTTGCCCGCGTGTCTGTTCGAAGAGCGGGCGGTCAACGTGTTCGATCGCCGCCGGTTTCAAGTCGAGCAAGGCTTCCGTCGCCTGCATCGCCTCGGCCACGGACGCGAAGAAAATCAAGCCCACGCCGCGTTGTTCCGGCAGCGGGACGACGTTGAGTTCCGCCGAGAAAATTCCGCAGAGCGTGCCTTCGCTGCCGCAGATGATGGGAATGAGGTTGCCGGGATTTTCAATCGCCCGGGCAAGGCCGTAGCCGTGCCAGCGTTTCAATAGCCCGGCAGGGAAGCGTTCGGAAATTTGCAGCGAGTTCAGCGCGAGCAAGTCGTCGAGCAACTGGCGTTGCAGGTGCATGGTTTCCAGATGCGAACCGACGCGCGTGATCTTGCCATCGCACATCACGATTTCGATTTCGTTGACGTGCATCCCCGTCGTGCCATAGACCGGCGTGTGCGCGCCGGAAGAATCGTTGGCGATCATGCCGCCGAGCGTTGCGCGTGAACTCGTCGCGACGTCGGGGCCGAAGCAGAGGCCTTCCGCACGGAGAAAATTATTCAGTTGATCCAGCACCACGCCCGCGCCGACGCGCACGGTGCGGCGGTCTTTGTCGAAGTCCCAGATCTGCCGGTTGTGCCGCGCGAAATCAATGATGAGGCCGTCGCCAATCGCGCCGCCACTCAAGCCGGTTCCTGCGCCGCGCGGCGTGATGGGCAACCCGCTCGTCAGCGCCGCTTGAATGACGGATGCGGCCTGCTTGGCGGACTTGGGAAATGCCACCGCGCCGGGGACAATCTGGTAGGGCGAAGCGTCCGTCGCGTAAAGCTGCCGCGTCTGGTTGTCGAACGCGGCCTCGCAGTCTGCGGCGGTGAGCGCCGCCATCTGTTGCGTGGAGAGCACGGCCACAAGCTATCGGTGAGAAGTGCGGATGACAAATTCATTAAATCAGCGCGCGGAAATTTTAGAGCCGACTCACGTCGGCTGCTACGAAGAATGCGTTGCTGGGGCAGATTGATTTTTTTCGACCACGTTCAACGCGGCGAAAAAACCACGCGCCTTGGCGAGCGTTTCGTCGTATTCCGCCGCCGGGCTGGAATCCGCCACGATGCCGGCGCCGACGTTGAAATGCGCCACGCCGTCGCGGTAGATGGCCGTGCGGATGGCGATGTTCAACTGGCTTTCGCGGTTGAAACCGAGATAGCCAATCGCGCCGCAATATGGCCCGCGCGAAATGGGTTCGAGTTCATCAATGATTTCCATCGCGCGCCGCCGGGAAAGCAGGAGGCGAACGCGGCAAAATGCGTCACGTCATTTCGCAACCGGCCTTCGACGGTGGAAACGAGGTGCTGCACTTGCGCGAATTTTTCCAGCCGCGCGAGGTCGGGTGTTTGCACGGAACCGTATTCGCAGACTTTGCCGAGATCATTTCGCAGCAGGTCGGTGATCATCACGAGTTCGGCGAGTTCTTTGGCGCTGGTCTGCAACTCGTAGGCAAGCTGCGCGTCGCGCGTCGGGTCGGCGTCGCGCGGGCGCGTGCCTTTGATGGGGCGCGTGACGATTTGCGATCCGCTCATGCGGAGAAATTGTTCCGGCGACGAAGAGGAAATCTGGAATTCACCACAGTCCAGGAACGCGGCGAAGGGAGCGGGGGAGACGGCGCTTAATTTTTCAAACAGTTCCCAGCCGGTGAAATCACATTGCGCCGTCAGCCGGTGCGAAAGGTTGACCTGATAAATGTCACCGTTGCGGATGTAGCGCTGGGCTTGATCAGTTTTGGAAATAAATTCAGCGCGCGAAAGACTCGATGAAATTTCACGCAAAGTCGCAAAGCCGCCAAGCAATTCAGCACTTTGCGCCTTTGCGTCTTTGCGTGAAAGTTCCAGGTTTTGAATTTTATCCTGCCAAAATTCCAACTGAGCCTTTGCCCGCGTTTCATCACGCGAGCCATCCGCATTCAGGCCGGTCGAAACGATGAAAACTTTTCCGAGCCGATGATCGAAAACGACGAGGCTGTCGTAGAAACCGACGTGGCAGTCGGGCAGTTCCAAATCGTTGACGGCGCGGCGCGGGAGTTTTGGCTCGGTGAAATTTTTCAGGTCGTAGCCCCAGTAGCCGAACGCGCCGCCGAGCGGGAAGGGGAGGTCAATCTCATCCAGCAATTCAAAGCGTGCCATGAGCGCATCGAGGAGATGCCACGGGTTGCCGAACTGAACTTGGGCGTTGGGCGTTGGGCGTTGGGCGTTGGAGATTTCGCAGCGCGATCCGAAGCTGCGGAAGGTGAGGAACGGATTCGCGGTGACGAAGGAATAACGCGCCGCCGGCGAATCAAACTGCGACGTGCGCAGCAGCACCAAGCCGTTTTTGCCGCGAAGATTTTCAACGAGCGATTCGGGCGTGTGCGCGGTTTGGATTTCTTGAATCAGCGGGCGCATGATTTTTTAGACAGAATTTACAGAATCATCAGAATTGAAAACTGATGTTTGGCTAAAAACTATTCGATCCATTTTGTTCATTCTGTCGAAAAATTACGCAAACGCCTTCGGCAGCGTTCCCGGCGGGCCGACGCGGCGTTCGTAGTCGCGGATGATTTGGATGACTTCGTCCACGTCGTCGGTGATTTGGACGAGGTCAAGGTCGCCGGGGCTGATCTGCTTGTCTTTTTCGAGACGCGATTTCATCCACGCGAGCAGACCTTTCCAGTGCTCGGTGCCGAACAGAATGAGCGGGAACTGCGGGATGCGCTCGGTCTGGACGAGGGTGATGGGGCTGAGCATGGCGGGAGAAGATGGGGGTTACCTGGCGGGAGTGTCGGTGACGACTTTGGCGAGGTTGTCGAGCCCCTCGCTGAACTGGTCGCCGCACATTTTTTCGCAGTCCATGA
>JBEEMY010000158.1:0-5635 GCA_041192415.1 Verrucomicrobiota bacterium
GGCGGGATTGGAAATTGCGAAGGAGAAACAGCCCGTGGGCCTGCCGTCCGCTCCCGCCCATCTGCACGCCCGCGCGACGGACTTTGAAGGCCGCGCCAAACTGCGCTGGCTCCGCCCCGTGCGCCGCTGCACTTTTCTGATTCAGATGACCGCCGACCCGAACGCCGCGACGGGTTGGAAACAAGTGCGCATCAGCCTGCGTCAATCCTGCGAGGTGGACGGTTTGGAAAGCGGGAAGAAATACTGGTTCCGCGTGGCCGCCAGCAACGCCCACGGCCAAGGGCCGTGGAGTCAGGCGGTGAGTGTGCGGGTGAAATAGTTTTAGCCACAGATGGGCACAGATGAAACACAGATTCGGAGGGACGAGTTCCACGAGTTCCCTGAATCAACTGCGAACCACGCCAAATACGCGAACGCAATTTCAGATACACTGAAGGCGTAACGGCAATCAGCCTAGGGTTGGTGCGCTAGTGCGCCGTGCGCCAGCACCTACCCTAACCCAGGGCGTTGCCCTAGGCTATTATCTTTCGGGCTTTCAGCCCTTTGAATCTGTGTTTCATCTGTGTGTATCTGTGGCTAGTGAATCACCTTCAACAATTCCTCCAGCCGACCAACCCAGAAGGCGAGGTCGAAATGCTGCGGGTCGTCGTGACCGTCGGGGATGCCGGCGTCAATGGCGCAGTGGTAGCGGGAGAAATTCAAACCAACTTCCACGGCGCGCGGTATTCGCGCGTGAGCCAACTGGCGTCGCCAGTGCCGTCCGTGAAACTTTCTTTTTCAGGATTCCACTTCAAACCCTTGCCGCTGAAATAAACCATGTTCGCCAGATTGCAAACCGTGGCGGAGCGCTGCCCCGTTTCCACATCGCAACCCGGCGTGGTGCGGGCGCGAATGCTCTTCACCCAATCCGTGATGTGATTCGTGCTGCGATACAAACGCACCGCATCTTTCGGCAACAATTCTTTCAACAACGGCGAATAATCATCCATCGCATCGGACTTCAATTTGTCGCCGAGCCACAACTGAAACTTGCCGCGATTGACGTAAATTTTTCCTTGGTCGCCGTAGAACGTGATGCCGTTGCCCGCTTGATGCGTGACTTCGGTTCCGTTCGGATAACGCCAGCGCACGCCGGATTGCGCGTGCGGATCGGCGACGGGGAAAAATTCCACGGGGCCGCCGGTGTCGTAGCCGAACGCCCATTGCACGATGTCGAAATGGTGCGCGCCCCAATCGCAGACTTTGCCGCCGCCGTATTCGCGGTAGTGCCGCCACTGCGGATAATCCTTCGGCATCCCACGCGGACTCAAGATCGAGTTGTAAGGCCGCAGCGGCGCAGGCCCGAGCCACAGATTCCAATCAAGCCCCGGCTCCAGCGGCTCCTCCGGCAGATCGCAAAACACCGGCGGGCCGGCGACGGCGGCGTCCACTTTCGCCACCGTGCCGATGACGCCGTTGCGGACAAGTTCGCACGCCGCGCGAAATTCGCCCATCGAACGCTGCATGGAACCGACTTGAAAAATTCTTTGGTTCGCGCGCGTCGCCTTCACCATCGCACGACCTTCGAGCACCGTGTGCGCCATGGGCTTTTCGCAATAGACATCCTTGCCCGCGTTCAGCGCGGCGATGGCGATGAGCGCGTGCCAATGATCCGGCGTAGCGATGACGACAGCATCAATGTCCTTGCGCGCGAGCAGTTCGCGGAAGTCGCTGTAGTCCGCACACGTCTCGCCGCCGCTTGATGTTTTATTTTTGGCGTAAGCGGCTTCAACTTTTTTCTTGGCGAGTTGGCGGCGCGTGGAATCCACATCGCTCACCGCCACGACGTGCAGATCATTTCGCGGCAAACAAGCGCCGAGCAGCCCATTCCCCTGTTTGCCAATACCGATGAAGCCGACGTTGATTTTGCTATTCGGCGCCGTCTCCGCCGCCCAAACCGAGCCGGGCAAAATGAACGGCGCAGCCCCCGCGATAGCGGCGGTTTTCAAAAACTGGCGACGGTTTACAAAATGTTTATTGGTCATGCGATTGATTTGCGGAAACAGACGAAGCGCCCGCGCTCGCCGTTACTAAAATTATTTCCGCCCGCGAAATTCATCCATCAATTTCAAAATCCCTTCGCGGATGGCAAATAGTTCCATTCGTTAAATCACCAGCGATAGCACCTTCGCTTGAGCGGCTGAAAATATTTCCTGTAACTCCGGCACGCCCGGCACTCGCGCACAGGAAAAGGCGGCGCGAATTTTGTCCGCAGAAATCTTCTCCTGCTGAAGCAGAAACCGGATGTCAGCCAAATCGTTTTCGTCGCCACGCGCCATCTTGGTAAGAATCAAATCCAGCACCGCCGGACGGAGGATCGTCAGCTTGTTTAATTTGAGCGGAACGAGAACGCGTCGCGGCAACCAATCCGGCGTGAGAATGATTTCCAGTTCACGAAATAGATGCGTGATGTAAAGACCAGACGGCTCAAGCTCCGCATTGGTTTTCTGCTGCGCCTGCCAAAAGTCGAGGTTCTCATCTTCGGCATCAAGCCATGCCAGGGGCAAGATAGCGTCCACATCCCGCGTGGTGGCAAACGCCGCCGGGCTGTTGGGAAAACCCAGCGCCAACGCCGCGCGCCCAAAGATGGTAATCTCGGCCGGTTTGGTCAGATAGCGATCCAACGTCTGGAGAATGTGGAGCGGATTATTCATGGCGACAGAGCCAGTCGGTGCGAGAGGAACCATCGCGCGTCATTCCGCTGTGGCTGACCAGACGCGTCCAGTGCGGCAACGCATCGGCACGCGAAACCCGGCGCGGATGAAGTTGTTTTCGCAACGCGACCCACGGCGCTTGTTCCGGCGCGTATTTGCCGGCGACTTCGGCAATGTGCAGCAACACCGGCTCGCACCGTTCCTGCACCGCCAGACGGCAAAGCCGTTCCGCATCAATGCGCGGCGAACTCAAGAACTGCGCCGCCGCTCGCAACGCATCAAGGTCATAAAGTTTCTCACCAAGACAAAGCGCCACGCCGATTTCCTCGTCGGGGATGCTGGGCAAATCCGCTGGCAACGTCGGATCAAAATCTCGCCGGTAATGATTCGCGCCGCGCTCAATGGCGACCTTGAGCAACCAATCACCAACGCGTTCGCCCGCGCCGCTGACCTGCGCGATGCGGCGCAACAACCCAGAAACGTGCGCCACCTCGCCCAGCTTTTGGGCGAGCGTTGGCGCGAAGGGTTGGTCGTTTAGTTGCACAGCGTATTTAATTACAGCCCCAGTTTCTTAAACCGATTGTTCACTTCTTTGAAATGGAAATCCAGCGAGCAAAGTTTTTCGAGTTCACCCGCTTTGAAAAGTTTTGCCACCGTGGAATCTAGCTTGAGTTGCTCAACGAAATCCGCATCGTCGCGGCCGGCGTGTTTGACCTCCCACGTTTTCATCGCAGCGTCCTGGCAAATTTTGTAGGCGGCTTCGCGCGTGAGGCCTTTTTTGATGAGCGCGAGTAAGATGGTTTGCGAATTCCACATTCCCAAACTCAAGCCGAGATTCTTTTTCATGTTCGCGGGATAGACCACGATGCCGTCCATCAAACGCGTGAGCAGGCCGAACATATAATCCAGCAGCGTGCAGCTATCGGGGAAAATAATCCGTTCGACCGACGAATGTGAAATGTCGCGCTCGTGCCAGAGTGCGACGTTTTCCAGCGAGGCCATCGCATTGCCGCGCAGCACGCGGGCGAGACCGGTGAGGCGTTCCCAGGTGATCGGGTTGCGCTTGTGCGGCATGGCGCTGGAACCTTTTTGGCCTTTGGTGAACGGCTCTTCCGCTTCCAAAACTTCCGTGCGCTGCAAGTGGCGGAACTCCACCGCCCAGCGTTCGATGCTCGCGCCGACGAGCGCCATCGCGAGTTGAAATTCCGCATGGATGTCGCGCTGCACGACCTGCGTGGCGATGGGCGCGGGCTGCACGCCGAGTTTTTTGCAAACGAACGCCTCGACGCGCGGCGACAAGTGCGCGCTCGTGCCGACTGCGCCAGAAATTTTCCCAACGGACACCACGGCGCGCACTGCGATCAAGCGGCGCAGCGCGCGGGAAAATTCATCGTGCATCAGCGCCATTTTCAAACCGAAGGTCGTCGGTTCGCCGTGAATGCCGTGGCTACGGCCCATGCACGGCGTGAACTTGTGTTCCTGCGCGCGCCGGGCGATGACGGGCAAAAGCTTTTTTACATCGGCGATGAGAATGTCCGCGCTCTGCTGCATCTGCACGGCGTAACAGGTGTCGCCCACATCGCTGCTGGTGAGGCCGAAGTGAAACCAGCGGCTCGCGTCGTCATTGATGGCCTCGGCCACGGCGGTGGTGAAACCGATGACGTCGTGGTTCAAAACTTTTTCCAGTTCGCGTTGTCGTGCGACGAGGCCGGGGAGATCGGCGAACCATTTATCGCAGCCCGCTTTGATTTTTTTGAAGTCAGCGGCGGGAACAATTTTTTCCTTCACCAACGCTTCACTGGCGAGCAATTCAATCTGGAGCCAGATGTTGAGTTTGTTTTCGTCCGTCCAAATGGCGCGCATTTCGGGGCGCGAGTAGCGAGTAATCATCGCTCAATTAGAAATGAAAACCGGGAAATTAAAAAGGCGGAAATCAGCCAGCATTAAACCCGGATGTCGTTTTGTAACGCTCCGACGATCAGCGAGAATTTACTGCCCCGCGTAATACGCTTCCACTTTGGCCGTCACATCGCGGTAGCCGCCATCGTCCTTGTAGATGATTTTGAACTGCTCGAAAGCCTCCTGCTTCTTACCCATCGTCTCCAGCACAAGGCCGAGGTTGTAGATCAAATCCTTTTTCTCCTCGTCGAACGCCGGCTTTTCCTTGATGGCATCTTGCAATTTGTCCGCCGCGAGGTCGAACATCTTGCGTTTGGCGAAACATTGCGCCAGCAAGCTCATCGCCGCGATGCGCTTGTGGGCATTCTGCTGCGCCTTTTGAAATTCCTGAATCGCCTCGCTGATTTTCCCGGCCTGAAAATAAAGCTGCCCCATCTCGAAGCGCAACGCGAGATCGGTCGGGTATTTTTCCACGCGCTGCAAACACTCGGCCAGTTGGAAATTTAATTTCTCCGCCGATAGTTTTGCCGCCAGCTCCGCGTGTTCCGGCGCCGACGAATCCAACTGCGCCAGTTCAAAATCCATCTTGCGCACCTTCGTGTCCGCAATCGCACGGTCGAGCGACGCGTCATTGCCGTGCTCGGAATTTTTAACGCGCGCATAGACTTCCAGCGCCTCGGCGAACCGGTTTTTCTGCGTGTAAAGCTCCGCGAGCGAGCGTTGCAGTTTCATGTTGCCCGGCTCGGTGTGCAAACGTTCCTCGTATTCGCCGATCAGCCGCGCCACCACGTCCTCTGATTTTTGCACGCGCTTTTCCTGTTCCAACGAAACGGCCTCGTCCTTGTTCTTCAAAATGTCGCGATACGAACCTTCGCCATCTGCAAGCGCGCCGTAGCCGCCCTCGTCCATCGTCTTGTGTGCGGAAAGATTTTTTTGCGCCTGCAACAAATCGCCGTCATAACCCGACGAACGAATCAGGTCGTTGAGAATTTTTTCCGCCGTGTTGGCATCGCTGCCCGTTTCGGCCACCGCGTGAGCCAGTT
>JBEEMY010000159.1:0-5631 GCA_041192415.1 Verrucomicrobiota bacterium
TGGCGTAGGTATAATTGGAAACGCCCCAAATACCAACGGCTCCCAAACTGGCAACTACAACCAGACCCGGCAACCAGCGCGGGCGGGCGAGCCGAATCACATCGGCAAGGCTCAGGTAGGTGGTGGCCAGCATCAGGGCCGTAATGTTGCGGTAGCGCGAGGCATACATGAGTTCGGTTCCTTTGTCGATGCGGTTCACGGCCAACATCAGGCCTGTGAGGTGCAAAAAAATCAGGAACCAGAACTTCGATGACGATGCCCGGATTTAATTCGCGCACTTTTTCAATCGTCTGGCGAAAATGTTCCGCGCCGCCGTCTTTCAAATCATCGCGCGCCACGGCAGTGATGACGACGTGTTTCAGTTTCATCCGCCGCGTCGCCTCGGCCACGCGCGCGGGTTCGTCCGCTTCGAGCGCGAGCGGTTTGGCGGTGCTGACGGCACAAAAACCACACGCACGCGTGCAGCGGTCGCCCGCGATCATGAACGTGGCCGTGCCTTTGCTCCAACATTCCCAATGGTTCGGGCACTTGGCGCTTTCGCAGACCGTGTGCAGCTTGAGCTCGTCCAGCAGCGAGCGCGTCTGCGTGAACGCGCTGGACGTGGGCAGCTTCAGCCGCAGCCATTCCGGCAAACGCGGACGCGGTTTTAATTCAGTCGTCGTCATTGCAAATTTATTTTAGCCACAGATGTTCACATATGAAACACAGATGGGAAAAATAATTTTTAATTTGTGTTTCATCTGTGTTTATCCGTGGCTAAACCTTCCCAGAATTTCGGCAATTCTTCCGGGCCGAAATCCGCCAGCACTTGGCCATTGACTTCCAGCACTGGGGCGCACTCCTGACCGGAGAGACGCACCATTTCAGCGAACGCCGATTCATCCGCGATCACATCAATCTTCTCATATTGAATCTTGTGGTCGTCCAGCCAGCGGATGGCTTTGTGACACCAGCCGCAATACGGCTTAATGAAGAGCTGCGCCATAAATCAAAGCAACGCCTTCGTTAGCAGATAGGCTCCAGCCATAAGCAGCAGAACGGGTAAAATCATCAGGCCAAAAAAAACTTCGGCGGTGAAATGCTCGCGGCGGATCATCGGCAGCAATTCATCCACGCTGCGGATGATAAAATACACACAGCAACCGAGCAGGATAACAATCAAGCTGGCCCAGGCCGCCGGCCACTCGGCTAACGCCCCCCAAGACGATGACAGCACCAGTTCGTGAAACGCCTTGCGACCATTCTCATCAGCGTGCGGAGCAAAGCAGATGATTAAAAGCAACAACGCCATCCAGAGCAGATAGCGCAGCATCGAAAACAGTTGTGGTTTAGCCAGCCGAAACATCGCGGGGAAATTAGCATCAAAGATTGCACTCGTCGAGCGGCAGCAGTGAAAAATGATTTGTAGGAGTTGAGGTGACGAGACTCAAAGCAAAGCAGAACAATTAGAGATTCCTCACTCGTCACCTACGGAATAATAGAACGGATTTTCATTTGGAAATTATTCAATGCCCTCCCTGCGGATAAAGCAGGTGAAAGAAAAGAATCATCGCGATAAATTCCAAAGGTATTGAAATTAAACCAATGGCAATTCCCCACTGTGCCATCTTTTTCCCTTCAAGCTGTGGATTGATTCGGATTTCCTTTAACGCGAGGCAACCAAATACGACAGCTAAAATATTTCCAATAAACAAAGGTGTAAGCCATGAAAGGAACGAAAATATGAGCGACAATTTAGCTTTCTCACATCGATGCCTTTGATTTGCTGTTTCTTCACTCACGAGCGAGCAATTTTTATCCGCCAATCTGCTTTTTGTAATCCTCCGGCGAGAGCAGCGCGTTTACTTCCGCTGCGTTGCTCAATTTGATTTTGTAAAACCAGCCGTCGCTGTCGGGCGCGGTGTTGACGAGCGCGGGATTGTCGGCGGCGGCGGCGTTGACGGCGGTGATTTCGCCGCTGACGGGCGAATAGATGTCGCTCGCAGTCTTGACGGATTCCACCACGGCGCATGCTTCGCCAGCTTTCACCGTGCGCCCCACGGCGGGCAATTCCACGAACACGATGTCGGTCAGTTCAGCCTGCGCGTGGTCGGTGATGCCAACGGTCGCGGTGTCGCCGCTGACGCGGACCCATTCGTGTGATTTGGCGTATTTAAGATCGGAAGGAACGTTGCTCATAAATTGTGCTGGTTATTTCACAGCAAAGACGCGACGGCGCAAAGGAAATTTTTTAACCAGGCAATCTGGGCTTCACTTCACCCGCAACAGCACGCAACCGTGCATCGGGATTTCGGCGTTGAAAATTTTTCCAGACGGCAAATCTTTGCGCAGCCACACGTCACGGACTTTGGGCTTGGAACTGAAACCGATTTGCTTCCAATTCAAATTTACTGCGAGCGTCTGATTGGTGCGGTTGAACAAGCCAACGGCATGGGAGCCATCGGCCAGCTCGCGCGTCCAAATTTCCGCTTGGACGCCCGAAACAGAAATCCGTTTCGCCTGCTTGCCGAGTTTATCCTGATTCAGTTCGAGCACTTCTGGGTTCGATAGCATCGCGGTTGTCCAGTCGTCGTTGTCCGGCATGTTCATTCCCAGCATCAGCGGCGACGGTGCGAGCGACCAGAGCGACATCAGCGTGAGTTGCTCGTCGCGCTTGAACCACGTCCAGCGCGGCGGATGGATGTCGCAGTTGCGAATCGCAATGTGGCCGAACGGAATCATGTCGCCGTCCGGCCAGTGGCCGGGCGAACCGTTCGTCTGCCACTTCGCGAACAGATCAAAGTTGCGGTTCAACGCAAGCCAGTTGTCCCAAAAATCCATCGAGATGCGCCAGAGGTTGGCATTCTGTTTCAAGCTCGCGCTTTTTTCCACGAGCGCCGGACCGGGTGACAAACTCAAAACGATAGAACGTCCGCTCGCGCGCAACGCTTCGGACAGCGCTTCGACTTCCGCCTGCGGATAACGATCCTTGCCCTGCTGCAAATTCGCGATGTCATCGCACTTGATGTAGTCCACGCCCCACTCCGCGTATTGTTTCGCGATGGACGCATACCACGCCCTGCCCGCTTCCGTCGTGGCGTCCACGCCGAACATATCGCGGTTCCATTTGCAAGTGCGCGCCGGATCGTTCGTCGCGCGCGCCGCCTGCGAGGCGCGGAAACTCGTTCCAAAAATGGGCAAATCCTGTTCCACCGCGCGACGCGGAATGCCGCGCATGATGTGAATTCCAAATTTGAATCCCAGCGCGTGAATCTGGTCCGCCAGCGGCTTGAAGCCCGCGCCGTTCACGGCGGATGGAAACCGGTTCGGCGGCGGAATGAAGCGCCCGAACTCGTCGAGCACCACGCCCTCGGGATTTTGCACGCGGATGCCATCCGCCTTGCTATCATACCAGCGGAAATCCACCACCACCGTGTCCCAACCGAACGGCTGCAAATGTTCCTGCATCCACAGCGCGTTGGTGACGACCTCGCCTTCCACCACGCAGTCACCGAACGCATCGTAGCTGTTCCAACCCATCGGCGGCGTGAGCGCGAGCGTGTCCCCGCAGATGATTTTGATTTTGGCGGAAGCCTTGCCCGTGGAGTTTTTCGCCGTTGCCGTGAAGGAAAAATCTCCCGCCTTCGGCAACGCGCCAGTGATGATGCCGCTGTGTGCGTCGAGCGAAAGTCCGGCGGGCAATTGCTTCGCGGATAATTCCAGCGGGCGTTCGCCACTGACGGCCAGCGAATAAACCAGCGGCGTGTTCGGACGAATCCCGATCACCATCGCGCCATTGAAACGCGGAGCCGCGTCCGATTTTGCCGCAGCGATGATTTTTTTGAACCGATCAGTAGCATTCGTGCCGGAGGTAGCAACATCTGCCGCGCGGGAAACAACGGCGAAGGCAACTATGGCTAGAATAAGTGTGAAGATTTTTTTCATGTCAGTTTTTCAAAAGCCGAATTTGCCCAAGACTACGGCGGACAAACCAAAAGTCTGCCTTGCGTTCTTTGCGTTCTCTGCGGTTAATTTATTTCCCCGCCCGCACGGTTTTCTTTGCCGAGCGATTTTTGAACATCTGATCCGCCAACACGCCGAACAACACCACCGCGCCCATCACGGCGAAGTTGAGCGAACTCGGAATACCCAGCAAGTTCACAAGATTTTGCAGCACCAGCAGCAGCGCCGTGCCGATGACGATGCCCAGCACCGAGCCTTCGCCGCCGCGCAGACTGCATCCGCCCAGCACCGCCGCCGCGATGCCGTAAAGCTCGTAAAAATTTCCGTGGTTCGATGGCCCGACGGAGTTCGTGTAGAACGCGATCATGATTCCCGAAATCCCCGTCAACAATCCCGCGATGACGTAGGCGCTCGCGATGACCAACTGCGTGTTGATGCCGGAGAAGCGCGCGGCCTGCTCGTTGCGTCCGACGGCGAGCAGATAGCGTCCGTAGATGGAACGATGCAGCACGAACCACATGATGATGGCCAGCATGACGAGAATCACAAACGGCGCGGGAATACCAAAAAATTTTCCGCTCGCAAAATGGCGCAACGGCTCGATGCCTTCCGCGCCGGAAAAACCTTTAGTGCTGTCGCCCGCGATGAAGCGTGCGATGCCGCGATACAGCAGCAGTCCACAAAGCGTGACGATGAACGGCTGGAGTTTCGCGCTGGTGATTAGTCGGCCATGCGCCCAGCCAATCAAACCGGAGATTCCCAAAACCTCAATGACCGCAACTTGCCACGACCAGTGCCATTCCGTCACGCCCATCGCCAGAATCACGCCAGTAAGCGCGCACATCGAGCCGACGGACAAATCAATGCCGCCCGTGATGATGACGAGGCCGAGGCCGAGGCTGAACACACCGTAAAGCCCGATGAGGTTCGCCGTGTTCACCAAATTAACCGGCGACAGAAACTTCGGGTTCATGATCGAAGTCACCGCGCACAGCACGAACAACAATACCGAGATGCCAATTTCTTTTTTCATTTCAAAAAATTATTTCAATTCACCGCCGCCTTCGCCGCCGCGATGGTTTTGCCGACGGCGAGGTTCATCACGTTTTCCTCGTTGCAGTCAGCGCGCTCAAGAATGCCGGTGATTTTCCCCTCGTGCATCACCGCCACGCGGTCACTGACATTGAGGACTTCCTCCATGTCGCTGCTGATCATCAGAATCACGCCGCCGCGATCCGCGAGTTCACGCATGAGCCGGTAAATCTCCGCCTTCGCGCCGACATCAATGCCGCGCGTCGGCTCGTCGAGAATCATCACCTTGGGATTCATCGAAAGCCATTTGCCGAGCACGACTTTCTGCTGGTTGCCACCGCTCAAGTTCAGCACGAGCGTCTCGCCGCCGGGCGTTTTGATGTTCAGCGATTTGATCTGCTCGTCCGTGACTTTGCGTTCGCGCTCTTTGCTGATGAGTTTGAACGTGGAATATTTTTTCAACGACGGCAGCGTGGTGTTCTCACGCACGCTCATGCCGGTGACAAGCCCCTCGCCGCGCCGATCTTCCGGGACCAGAAAAATTCCGTGGCTAATCGCATCGGCGGGTGAGTTGATGGAAATTTTTTCATCGCCAATCGTGACCTCCGCGCTGCCTGCGTTATCCAAACCAACCATCGCCTTCACAATCTCCGAGCG
>JBEEMY010000160.1:0-5574 GCA_041192415.1 Verrucomicrobiota bacterium
TTTGATGAGCACTTGCCGCTTCGGCGCGTCGAGATTCTGGATGACGTTCTTGATTTGGCTGGCCGTGGCCTCGTCAGCAATGATCACGAGATTGTGCGTTTCGGGATCCACCGTGATGGTGGCGCTGCCCACGGAGCCGTTGTTATTGTAGGCCGTGGTGGACGTGCTGCGAGCGGCGTTGTTGCCGCCGCCGCCGTTGTTGCCACCAAACCCACCGAAGCCGCCAAACCCGCCAAACCCACCGCCACCGCCGCCACCACCAAAACGCTGCTGCGCTTGCAATGTCAGCGTCGCGCAGGCGAGCATCGCCGCCGCGAGGGAAATTTTTTTCACAAAATTCGTTTTCATAAATTTTTCAAGTTAATGATTGGTCGGGCTTCAAAATCAGCGCCCGCCGCCGGTGCGGCTGCTAGAGCTGGTTCCAAATCCAGAACTGCTGCTGGACGAACTGCTCGTCGTAGCGTTGTTGATCACCCGCTGCTGGAGCGCGCTGTTCTGCGAGGAGCCAGTCGTGGTGCGAGAATTATTTCCCTGAAACATATTTTGCAACACCTGCGCCGCTTGCTGTGGATCGGCATTGTCCATGTGGACGACAAAAACTTTCTGGTCGCGCGTGGAAGCCACGTCGAGGTCTTTCATCATGCCCGCGATTTCTTCCATCAAGTCTTTGGGCGCGGTCACGATGACGGCTTGGATGCGCGAATCCGCCACGGCAGAAACCTGCGTCGCCTTCTTGATGCGGTCGTTAGAACTGCTGCCGGTATTGCCGCCACCGCCACCCATCATGCGCTGGAAAAATCCGCCTGGCCCACCGCCGCCACCGCCACTGCCACCGAACCGCGTCGGCGATTGCGTGCCGCCAGAGCTGCTGCTCGGAAAAATACTGGTGAGTTCCGTAGCCACATCGGACGGGTTGGCGTATTGCAGGCGGAACACGCGGATTTCCGTCTCCGCCTCCGCGCTGTTATCAATCGCGCGGATGATTTCCGCGAGATGCCGGATGTTCGACTGCGTGTCGGTGATGACAATGGAGTTACCCGCCTCATTCGCCACGACCGTGGCTTGCGGCGAAACGAATAATGATAAATCCGAAACCAGTTGCCGCGCCTCAACAAAGCGGATGGGAATGATCTGCGTCACTATCTCCGCGTTTTTCGGAATGTCCGCCGGGTTATTGCCCGACTTCACCGGGATGTCGCGCGTCTTCGCGTCGTTCTTGTCCACAATGGTCAACGTGCGGCCGTCGCGGATGGCGGCGTAACCGTTTTTGTTCAGCACGGAATTCAGCAAGTCCACCGCCTCATCCTTCGTGACCGGCTGGCTGCTGATGACGCTCACGCTGCCGCGCACCTGCGTGTCTAGCACGATGATGAAGCCCGCGGCGTCGCTCAAATAATTTAGCACCATCTCCAGCGGCGCATTTTTGAAATTCATCCGCAATTCGTTCGCGTTGGTTCCCTTCGCTTCCGGTGGCGTGAAGGCAGATTGAACCTTCGGCGATTCCGCGCCCAACGGACGTGTCGGTTGGATGGTCACGGATGGCTTGGATGAATTGTCCGTCGTGCCGCCCTGCTCCTGCGCGGCAATTGCTTGCAACACTTCCGGCGGTGGCGGTGGCAACGCGCTAAAGTCCGGTGGCGTGACGCCAGCGGCATCAGCCGCCGGTGCTGCATTGCCGGCCTCCGCACTGGGTGGCGATGCCGGTTGTTCGGCGGCAGGCGCAGGGTTGTTGCCATTGTCCGGCGCGGGCTGCGCGGCGGCTGGTAACAGCAGCCCTGCGACGCCCACGGCGATGAGAGTGGAGAGAATTGTTTTCATTGGTTTTCCTTTGCGCGTTTTTCCATGAGTCGTTTCAAAACATCGTTGCCTGAAAAATTTGCCGCTGGCGCGGCGGCGGGAGCTTCTGCCGAACTACCGGCGGAACTTTCGCTTTCCGCTGCCGCCGCCACTGGTTCGCTGGCGGGTGCACTGCTGACTGGCTCGTCGCTCAACTTCCAGACGTTGCCGTCTTGATGCAACTGGTCGCCAATCTTCATTATGAATTCTTTTTTATCCGCACCGACCAGCGTCACAGCGGTCGCGGAAACTTCCTTCACCGTGTAGCCAGCCAGCTCACCGCCTGCTGGGAGAATTTTTTTCAAATCCGAATCCGTTGCGTTGAAGAACGCGAACAAACCTTTCTCGTAACTCATCGTGCCGACCAGCGTGATGCCCGGCGTGCCGGCTGATTTCGTTCGCGTTCGCGTTCGCGTCCGCGTCGGTGTCGAACGCGAATTGTGCGGCACGCGGTTTGGATCAAAGATGTTTCGGTCCGTGATGAAGCCGCTGAATTTTGCGTAGTCCGCGTCGCCCGGAGGATTCGACTGCGCCGTTGCGAGAAAGTTCCCCGCAAACACGGCCGCCGCCAGCAAAATTATTTTGATGCGCGTGAATTTCATTTTTTCTCCTGCTGTTTGGTATCCGGTTGCACGAGCGCGAGGCCGTTCACTTCTAGGCTAAGCGTCAGTTGTTGTCCGGTGGTGTCGTGCGTGCTCAACTCCACCGTGTCCAGCCGCAGGGCCACCGGGCCGCGTTCAACCTCGTAAATAAACTTGCTCAACGTGCCGAGGCTGCCCGATGCCTCCACGCGGCAGGCGAGCGTCATGTAGTTCGTCGAATCATTTTTCCACGACGGCATCAAGCTCGTGAGCTGTGCACCGCTGCTGTTCGCCCAGCCGTCGAATGACTTCAACAACTGTTGCTCTGCCAGCGACGTGTTTCCTGGCAACGCATTGCCGCGCATCTCGTCCCAATGGCTGCGGATGGCCGTCTCTCGCTTGATGAGTTGGTTGCCGTCCGCTACGCGCGTCCGCAAATCCTTGATCTGCGCCGAGCGCGATGACCACCAGCCTTGCAGCGGCGGGATGATGAAATTCACCAAGATAGCCAGCCCGACCACCGCGACGGTCAGCACGAGCAGAAAATGTTCCCGGTTTCTAAATTTCATTGTGCGCCTCCGTTGCTGTATTTGAATTCAAACGTGAACTGCATCGGCGCTTTGCCGCGCTGCTGACTCAAATGTAATTCCGTCACGCCCGGCACCGTGCGCAGTTTTGCCTGCATCGCCAGCAATGCCGCGATGTCGCGCGCATTGCCGGAACAGCTCACTGCGCTGCCGTCGCGGATGTCAATCGTCTTGGCCGTCACCGAGCCGTCCTCGGGAAACGCCAGCGTGAGCTGCCGCAAAATCGCCAGCCCGCGATACGAATCATCATACCACGGACGGTAAAAACGGATTTGATCCTGAATGTGTTGCAGCTCCGTCACCTTAACCGCCATGTGCGACCACTGCGAACGCAGCCGCCACAACTGAATTTGCTGGAATAAAAAAAAGCTGATGACGATGAGCGCCACGCCCGCTGCAATCGCGCCCGTCGTCCGCAAACGGCCGGACGAATACTTCGTGACGAGCTGCTCGATGAGCGTCGGCTTCGGTGGCAGAAACTCAAACGCCGGCGTCCGCTCCACCAAAAAATTTGCCGCGAGGCTGAACGCTGCTGACAGCGAAACATCCGGCGGCAGCGTCGCGCCAAACTCGCTGGACGTGTAGGCCGAAACTATTTCCGTCTTCAAGCCCATTGGCTCGAAACGTAATTCCATTTCATCCGCGAGCTGTTGCGCGAGATCACGCGGACCAAAAATACGGATGCGCTTCACCGGCTCGCGCAATTCCGCCGGCAACTGACCAAGCGTGATACGCGCTTCGCGCGCAACGACGCCCGCGTGCAACGTGCGGCGACCGCCCTCATTTTCCACCGCACCTTCGAGTGCCCGCAACGCCGCGACTCCGCCGCCGCTCGTGACTTGCAGGCCGACATTGTTTTCGCCGATCACCAGCGCGAGAACGCCATCGGATTTTTCCGCCGGTTGCAGCGCGGAAATTCCCAGCGCAAAACTCACGGGCGACAGTTTCGCCGCCGCCAAAATCTGTTCCAGCGAGCCGACGTGCGTGTTGGGCATCCCCGCGAGCAGCACATATTGTTTGTCGCCCGCCAGCGCGCTGCGGGAATTTGCCACCTGCAACTGCGCCACATCCGTGTGGAAACTTTTTTCCGCTTCCAACTGCAACAGGCTCGCCGCGTCCGCCTCCGGCAGCGGCGGGAGTTCCGTCTGCGCCGTCAACACCCAGCGCAATGGCAGGCCGACGATGCAATCCCGCTCGCGCACGCCGACGGCATCGAGCTGGTTGCGGATTTCGCGCCCGACCAGTTCCGGCGCGGCGGTCAGCGGATCGAGCATGAGTTGCACGGAAAAACTTTGGAGCTGTTGCAGCGCACCGCTGTTGCGCTTCAACACGACGCCGTCGAGCCGGCTGCCGTCCAGCGTCAGACCGAGGAGCGACGTCAGTTTTTTCTTCCGCTTGCGGAAATTGAATTTCAAATCAGGTTTCATTGCGTATTTTTCGCGAGCAAAGTTTCCCGGGCCTTGTCACCAAGCGCCCAGCCGAGCCGGCTCAAGTCCTGGCGATAAACGATTTTTGGCGCGCCGTCGCTGGTGTCGAAAATAAATTTCACGCGCCGGTAGCCGCGACCAAAAGCGCCGACCGCCGCGATGTCGGCGGTGAACTGGAAACTTTTCGTGGTGATAAAATTGCCCGCGCGCAACGCGGTCACGACGCTGCTGTTGCCGAGCGCATCATAAACCCACGTCACGGAGCCGAGGCTGCTGTAATTCTGCTCGCGGTAAGTGACGAGTGTTTGCGCCGCGCTGGAAGCAGTCTGCTCGTCCACATTGTTCAGGCTGGAGAACAGGGCTGTGAGCACGTCCACGCTGGCGGTGTTCACATTCACACGGCCATAAAAATAGGTGTTGGTGCTGGTCGTCGCCTCGTCTGAAATTTTCGCGAAGTCGTCCGCGCTCCAGCCTTGGCCGCGCCAGTAGGCGGCAAAGTCAAACTGGCTGCGGAACGGATTGGGCGTGGGTCTCGGGCCAGCGCCTTGGACCTGCTGCAAAATTCTGCCCGCGCGATCATTGGGACTGCCCACGCCATTATCGCGCAGCAGTGCGGTGAGGCCAGCGGTGTTCGCGGTGTTCACATTTGTCAGCGTCGTGCCGTCGGAATGAAAATTCGGCTCGCGCGTCCAGACGGTGACATCCTCAAACAAGCCGGGGTCGGCGTCGCCGTTGCCATTCAAATCTTTTTCGCTCTTGTCGAGGATGCCGTTGCGGTTGATATCCTCGCCGGCGAGAAGATTCACATCCGCGCCGGAGACGAGGCGCAGCTCATCCACGCTTTCAAACGGCGCATATTTCGGCGAGTAACCAAGCGAGGCATAGTCGAGCGCCAGCGTGCCGTTCGTGCTGCGCCAGTCGGTGATGGCCTCGGCGAAGTCCAGCGTCATGCCGGGCAGATACGAAAGCGTGTTGGTGTTAGCCGTGTTCAAATTGATCTTGCCGCCTTCATCCATCAGACCGAAATACGGCTCGCTGGAATTTTCGCCCGACGGGTCGCGCCCGATGAGCCAGAACTTTGCATCGCTGACCTCCACTGCTTCGCACTTGAACAACGACTTGTCCGGCACCGCGCCGTTCGTG
>JBEEMY010000161.1:0-5571 GCA_041192415.1 Verrucomicrobiota bacterium
GACGCTGCTTTGCGTCGTCATTAGCCGTGCCGAAACGCCTTTGGAAAACGCGCTGCTCACCGCCGTGCGCGCAGAACATTTCGAACGCGTCATTGATTTCGGCGCGGGCAATGAAAACCGTCCCGTTAAAGCGCACCTTGGTTTGCCGGCTAAACAAATTGCCCAGCCGCCGAATGTGAACATCGCCGTCCTCCAACTAGACGCTCAAGGCAAGCTCGTAGATCGCGCTTACGTTTTGCTGTCGCGCGATTATCCGAACGGCCTCGTCGTGCCGCTGGACAAAAATCTGGACGCGAGCAGCGTGCGTTTTTTGCGCTGGGACATTGACCGCTCCAACGGCGGAAAGTTTTCTAGCGACGGCAATCGCACCAGCGAGAAAGGCTGGACGAACAATCCTCCTTTGACCGAAGCCGACGAACTCGTGCCGGGGCACACGAACGCGACCATTCAGTTCATGGCCCCCTACCCCGCCTCGCTGTTCAAAAGCATGGTGGCGTTTCATGTCATGCGGATGATTGACGCCGGGAAAATTTCGCTCGATTTGGAATATGTTTTTCAGTTGCCTGACGCCAAGCCTGACGCGCGCAAAATCCGTGACTGGCTCGATGCCATGATCACCGTCAGCGACAACCACGCCACGCAGGCGTTGCTGAAAATGTTTCACGACAAAGATGAAATCGAGCCGCTCAACCGCGAGTTCCGCGAACTCAATCTGCCCACCCTGCAAATCAACGCCACCGATCCCCAGACCGGCCGCGGCTGGGACACCGCCAAAATCAACCTCACCGCCTGGGACATCGCGCGGATGTTCTGGCTGATTGACGGCGGCGCGGAAAAATTCTGGGATGACGCCAGCGGCAAACCCGTGACCGGAAAAGTTTTCTCGGATGATTCGCGCGCGTTTCTGAAAAAAGTTTTGGCCGAGCAGGGATTCAATAACGGCCTGACGACGGCGAATTTTCCCGGCACCGCCAATGTTTTGCCGGGAATTCCCGCGCGCGTCGCCGACCGCTGGATCAATCCGACCAATGGTCACGCCGTGGTGGACGGCGACGACTTCGGCGTGGACATCCGCGCGGCCAATACAAATGCCGAGGTCACTTTCGCGCACAAGACCGGCTGGACGTTCAACTACGGCTCGGATGCAGGCATCGTCACCTCGCTGCCCGGCAAACCATTCCGGCATTACGTCATCGCCCTGGTGGCCAATCTCGGGCAACGTTACACGGATGAAGTTTTTGCGGCGCGAAAAACCTTTCCCAATGCGGACGGCACGCCAATCTTCTACACGCAAAAAATCCCCGCGCTCGGCAAGGCGGTGGACGATGCGCTCGTAAAACTTTCAGCGGAGAAAAAATGAAAGCTGCTTGGACTAATTTAGAGAACGCGGCGCGAAATTATTTTAACCTGCTCATCAAATGAAACTGCTCAAACCCGAACGCCTCTGCCTCGGCGACACCGTCGGCCTCATTGCGCCCGCCAGCCCGCCGCCAGATCCGAAAGCGATTGACCGCGCGGCGGAGGCGCTGGAGGAATACGGCTTCAAGCCCAAGCTCGCCAAAAATGTCCGCGCCCGCCACGGTTTTCTCGCGGGCAGCGACCGCGAGCGAGCGGCGGATTTCATGGCGATGTTCACAGACAAAAAAGTGAAGGCGGTTCTCTGCCTGCGCGGCGGCTATGGCTGCTACCGGATTCTCGACCGGCTGGATTACGAGGTTCTCCGCCGCCATCCAAAAATCTTTTCCGGCTACAGCGACATCACCGCGCTGCACAACGTCCTCGCGGCGAAGTGCGGCATGATTTCCTTCCACGCGCCGATGTGGAACGGCGCGCTGGCCGACCCAAAAGTTCCCGCGTTCACGAAAAAATCTTTTCTGCGAACCGTCACGGAGGCAAAGGCTCCCGGCAGCATTTGCGCGGGCTACACGGGAAAAACCGTTTCCATTTTGCGCGGCGGCATGGCGGAGGGGCGTTTGATTGGCGGCAATCTGTCGTTGCTTTGCGCGAGCCTCGGCACGCCGTTCGCGCCGTCGTTCAAGGGGAAAATTCTTTTCTTCGAGGACCTCAGCGAGCGACCGGGCCGCGTGGATCGGATGCTCACACAGCTCTGGCACGCGGGAATTTTTTCCCAAGTTGCGGGCGTGGCGGTGGGCGTGAACCAAGATTGCGACGAACCAGGCAATAAGAAATCCCGCGAGTTTCAGCAGACGGGCGCAGATGTGTTGCGCGAACGACTCGCCGCCTTGCGCGTGCCGGTGGTCATCGGCCTGCCATTTGGCCATGTGGATTTGAACGCCACGATTCCGGTGAACGCAAAGGCACGGCTCGACGGGAAGCGCGGCGATTTGGTTATCACCGAGGCGGCGGTGCGGTAGCGGTTTTCGCGCTGCGAAAACCCCGTCGCCGAGCGCAGCGTCAGGCGACGGAATCATTCGTGCGCCAAAAATCATGACCACGCCTCAAAGTGCCTGCTCCGCAGGCAAAACTTGTCGCAGCGCGACAACTTCCACCACCAAGCGCTAGTGGCTACGCAACCTCCTGGTCGCCGGAACCGTTCCCCCGGTCACTCACCAGACCATTCCAGCATGTTGCAAGGTCATGGAATCACGTCCTCCAGCGAGTCAACCATGTGGTGATGTCGCTTGACCACGTCACAACGTCAGGGAAACACGTCCCCAAGCGACGGAACCACATCGTTACGTCGTTCCACCACGTCTTACAGCGACGGAACCATGTCACAACGTCACCTGACCATGTAGTGCCGTCGCTTTCAGTGGCGCTAAAATGATTTTAGCGCCACTGAATGTCTCGTTGTGACGTCATCCGGTGACGTTGAGACGTCTTTAAGCCGCTTTGTGAGATGGATTGGCGGCAGGATTCGATGGTTTTTGACCCTAAAACCGTGCTTTGGTCATAAAACCGGCAAATTTCATGGCGTTACGACATAAAAGCTCACTGCGATTTCGGCAAGTGGCCTCCGCACGAAGAAGACCGTGAAATTTGAAGCGCCGCTGAAAGCCCTGCGGGTGAAGAAATAAACGGGCAACCGCGAACTACGCCAAATACGCGAACTGGATTTTGTTATGCTTGAGGCTTTTGGCTTTTCTTGTGCCAAAAGAAATAATAGAAAAACACCCCTTCAAACAACAACAAGGCCGCAAATGGAATTCCTGTTCTCACAAGCCACTGGTGTGTGACATAACGATCAACTTTTCGCACCTCTTCTTCCATGAGAGCCTTATTCTCTGCCGTTCGGTCGTTCGCATAGGCTATCAGTGCCTCGTATCGCTCATGGTTTCGGTATGGGACTTTGGCGCCATTAAATGCAAGGGTTGGAGCAAGCATCATGAACTGAACAAGGAAGACAAAGGTGATTAGGGATAATTGGAAAAGCGGCAGCAATCCTCCACGACGCTTTGATTCATTGGAACAACCCATCGAGTCAGATTGACCAGCGCATTTCCAGCATGAGTCAAACTGGTCGTCGAGCTTCTCACCGCATTTTAGACAAACCCACATAACGAAGTAAGTAAACCGGATAACTGTTTGGACGCTACTCCTTCACTTTCATCGCGTCCAGTTTGATTTTCCATTCGAGTGGATCTGTGCGTTTAGAAATTTGATTCGCCTGTCACTCGCAGTTTTTGCATATTGCGCTGAATGAAATCCATGACGGGTTACGGTCGCGGTGAGTGCGCGCAGGACGGCTTCAAGATCACGGTCGAACTGAGCAGCGTCAACCGCAAGCAGGCCGAGGTGTCGGTCACGTTGCCGCGCGAGCTGGACATGCTCGAGGCGCAGATCCGTGACGCCATCAACCGCGTCGTCGCGCGCGGGCGCGTGAACGTGCGCGTGTCGCTCCACGCGGCGGCGGACAAGCTCTCGGTGCGCAAGCACATCAACGCGGCGCTGGCCAAGGATTACGCGGCGGAGTTCGCGCGGCTGGCCAAGCAGTTGAAGATTTCCGGCGAGGTCACGCTCGACCAGGTGCTGCGCGCGCCGGGCGTTTTCCAGACGGACGAACAGCTCGCGGAGTCGGAAGATTTGTGGCCGGCGGTGGAGAAGGCGTTGAACCAAGGCTTGTCCGCGCTGCTGAAGATGCGCGAGCGCGAGGGCGCGCATCTGGCGAAGGATTTGAGCGCACGCATCGGCGTGATGAGCGGCGCGGTCGGCAAAGTCCAGAAGCAGGCGCCGCAGACGGCGGAGAATTACCGGCAGAATCTGCTGACGCGCATCAAGGCGGCGGGCATCGAGAACCTCGCGCCGGATGACGAGCGGCTGTTGAAGGAAGTGGTTCTATTCGCCGACCGCTCGGACATCACGGAGGAATTGACGCGGCTGCAAAGTCATTTCCAGCAGTTCGCGGATTGCGCGAAGTCGAAGGAGCCGGTCGGCCGCACGCTGGATTTTCTCGCGCAGGAAATGAACCGCGAGATCAACACCATCGGCTCGAAGGCGAACGACGCCATCATCTCGCGCGAAGTCGTGACGTTGAAGGCGGAACTGGAGCGGTTCCGCGAGCAGGCGCAAAACGTGGAGTGAACATGGCCGAAAAAAAACCAGCCCCGCTTTTGGTTCTGATCTCCGCCCCGTCAGGCGCGGGGAAGACGACGTTGTGCGACGGCTTGCTGGTGGCGTGTCCCAGCATGGCGCGCGCGGTGACCTGCACCACGCGTGAGCCGCGTCAGGGTGAGCGGGATGGCGAGGATTATCATTTTCTCAAGGCGGAGGATTTTCTACGGCGCGTGCAGGCGGGGAATTTTCTGGAACACGCGACGGTCTATGGCAACAGCTACGGTTTGCTGAAATCGGAACTGCTCGGAAAACTGCGCGCCGGCAAAGATGTTTTGCTCAACGTGGATGTGCAGGGCGCGGCGACTATCCGCGCGGCAGCGGAAGAGGAACCAGAATTGAAACGCGCGCTGGTGACGGTATTTCTTACCACGCCGTCGCTGGAAGTTTTGGAAGCGAGGTTGAAGAATCGAAACGCGGACGACCCGTCGGTCATCAAGAAACGGCTGGCCTCGGCGAAGCAGGAGGTGGCGCAGTGGAAAAATTTTGACTACCTCGTCATTAGCACCACGAAGGCGGAAGATTTGCGGCGGACGATGGCGGTCGTGGAGGCTGAAAAGATGCGCGTGGCGCGGTCGCACGCGCCGGAGATGGAATATGTCGTTTTGGAACTGCCCGTAAAGTCCGAGCGCAAGGAAAAGAAGTAACCGCTCATCTGCGCTGATTGACGCGAATAAAAAATCAGCGATGATAAGCGGGGATTAGCGGTTCAACCCCAATTCAATTTATGAGCGCCAACATTGTTCTCGGAGTCACCGGCTCGATTGCCGCGCACAAGGCGGCGGATTTGGCGTCGCTGCTGACGAAAGCCGGGCGCAGCGTGCGCGTGGTGATGACGGCGGATGCGCAGCAGTTCATCACACCCCTGCCCTTCAAGACGCTCACGCGCAATCCGGTGGTGACGAATCTCTACGATGAAGATGAAGGCTGGAAGCCGACGCACATTTCGCTCGCGGACGAAGCGGACTTGCTGGTCATCGCACCCGCGACGGCGAATGT
>JBEEMY010000162.1:0-5563 GCA_041192415.1 Verrucomicrobiota bacterium
GGGCGTGGATGAGGCGGGGCGCGGGCCGTTGGCCGGGCCGGTCGTCGCGGCGGCGGCCATTCTCCCGGCGCGCTGGGCGGACGCCGGTTTGCCCACGGAACTTTCCGGCCTGAACGATTCCAAGCAGCTCACCGAATCGCAGCGCGAAAAATTCTTCACCTTCATCACCACCTGCGGCGAGATCGAGTTTGGCATCGCGGAGGTTAGCCCGGCGGTGATTGACGAGATCAACATTTTGCAGGCGACGCATCGCGCCATGAACGACGCGCTGGCAAAATTAAATCCGCTCCCGCCGCACGCGCTCGTGGACGGGCGTCCGGTAAAAACCTTGCGCGTGCCGCAGACGGCCATCGTCAAAGGCGATGCGCGGAGCTATTCCATCGCCGCCGCGAGCGTCCTCGCCAAAGTCACGCGCGACCGGCTGATGCTGGCGTATGCCGCGCAGTTTCCCGAATACGGTTTCGCCCAACACAAAGGCTACGGCACGGCAAAACATCTGGCGGCGATTGCCAAACACGGTGCGTGTCCGATTCACCGGCTGACGTTCGCGCCGCTGAAGCCGAAGGAAGTAAAATCACTTTGACCTTAGCTGACACGGCTTTGACCGGCGCGGCCCGCCGCATGAATTGGTGATTGTCGGCAATTCACCGTTCAGTTACCCATAGGCGATGCCTGCACCTAAACGCCGCACCACGAGTGCTGCCCGCAACCCGGCGCGCACGCGTGAGCGGATTCTCACCGCTGCGCTGCGCGAGTTTGCCGCGCACGGTTTCGCCGGCGCGCGGGTGGATGCCATCGCCAAGCGCGCAGGCAGCAACAAGCGGATGCTCTACCATTACTTCAGCAACAAGGAAGGGCTTTTTAGCGCCGTGCTGCGCCACAAAATCAAGGAGCGGCTGAATCGCGGCGAAACCCATGCGCCTAAAAGCGACCTCGTTTCCAGCCTGCCGTTCTGGTTCAAACTGAATTGTCTCGATACCGACTGGGTTCGCCTGCTGGCGTGGGAATCATTGCAAACGCCGACGCAGGCTGTGCTGGATGAAAAGGAGCGGGTGCGCATCGCCCGCTGGGCAACGGCCCGCATCGGGCAGAAACAAAAGGCCGGACATTTGCGCCAGGATGTCTCGGCGGCTCATCTGTGCCTCGCCAAGGTTTCGCTCGCCATGTTTCCGGTGGCGCTGCCGCAGGTCGCGCGGCTCATCACCGGCCGGTCGCCCCGCGACCCCAAGTTTCAACGCGCATACACCAAGTTCCTTGAAACCATTTCAGCCGCGTTCCGTCCTTGATTCAAGAATGGCGCGGAAATGGAATCCGTGCGATAACGTGCGCGTGAACAAGTTTTTTTTCCTGCTGGCAACGGGGTTGACAATCTCCCTGACGAATGGTTGTTCGCGTTCCCCCGCCGCCAAAGGTGCCGCACCCGTGCCGGTGCTCACGGCGAAAGCCGTTGAGAAAAATCTGCCCGTGCTCATCGCGCCGCCGCCGGTCGGACACGTCGCTCCGATGCTCTCGGTAAATATCCGCCCGCAAATCAGCGGCATCATCAGCGCGGTGCATTTCACCGAAGGACAGGAAATCAAAAAGGGCGACCGGTTGCTTTCCATTGATTCGCGTCCCGCGTCGGCGACGTTGGCGCACGATCAGGCACAGTTGAAAAACGCGCAAATCCAGTTCGACCGCGATCAAAAACTATTCGACCAAAAATTGATTTCGCAAGATGAATACGACACTAGCAAGGCCAATCGCGACGCGCTCGCAGCCACGGTGCAATCAGACGAATTGAACTTGGCCTACTGCGAAATCCGCGCGCCGATTGACGGGCGCACCGGCAGCCTGCAAGTCCACGAGGGCAACGTCGTGAAATCTCCCGACGACGTATTGCTCACCATCAACCAGATTCACCCTATCTACGCTGTGTTTGCCGTGGCCGAGCGGTATCTGCCACAAATCCAAAAGCAGATGCTTGCCCGAACGCTGACCGCCACCGCTAGTTTTGAAAATATGGACGGCGATGCGCCGACGGGCGAACTGACTTTCGTGGACAACGCCGTGGACGAAACCACCGGCACGATCCAATTGAAAGCAACGTTTCTGAACACGGACGAAAAACTCTGGCCCGGACAATTCGTGCAAATCTCCATCCAGTTGGATGAACTCAACAACGTCGTCACCGTGCCGTCACAAGCGGTGCAGAACGGGCAAAGCGGACAGTTCGTCTTCGTCGTCAAGGCGGACAAAACTGTCGAGGCTCGTCCGGTGAAAACCAGCGTTACGCATAAAGGCGAAACGGCAATCCTCGCTGGGTTAAAAACTGGCGAGACCGTCGTCACTGACGGGCAGCTTCGCCTCGCGCCGGGCGTCGCGGTGGAAGACAAAGGCAAATGAAGACAGGGGAAAAACATCCAACAGCCAACATCCAGTGATGGATGCGCGATGTTGGCTGTTGGATGTTTTAGAAAAATGATTTTCCTTTTTTGAAATGAGTGTTTCCGAAATTTTCATCCGCCGTCCCGTGATGACCACGCTGGTCATGGCGGCGATTTTGCTTTTCGGCTGCTTCGGTTTTCATCTGCTCCCCGTCAGCGATCTGCCGAGCGTGGATTTTCCGACGATTTCTGTTTCCGCAAATCTTCCCGGTGCGAGTCCGGCCACGATGGCTTCCGCCGTGGCGACGCCGTTGGAAAAACAACTTTCCACCATCGCCGGCGTGGACGCGATGACTTCCGTCAGCGCGCAAGGAATTTCCCAGATCACCATCCAGTTTTCACTCGACCGCGACATTGACGGGGCGGCGCTTGATGTGCAATCCGCGCTCACCAAAGCCGCCCGCCAGTTGCCGCCGGAGATGCCCACGCCGCCGACCTACAGCAAGGTGAATCCTGCCGACACGCCGGTATTTTTTATCGCCATGTCGTCCGCCACGCTGCCGCTGTCGGTCGTGGATGACTACGCGGAAAACCTCATCGCGCAACGTCTCTCGATGGTCAATGGCGTCTCGCAGGTTGGCGTGTTCGGCCCGCAACAGTTTGCCGTGCGCGTTCAAGTTGATCCGAACAAGCTCGCCGCCTACGGCCTCGGCATTGACGAGGTCGCGCAAGCCGTTTCCGCCGCGAACGTGAACCAGCCGCTCGGCACGCTGCAAGGCCAACGGCAATCGTTCACGATTCAGGCGAACGGCCAGTTGAAGAACGCCGCGCAATTTCGCCCGCTGATCATCGCATATCGCAACGGCAATCCGGTGCGTTTGCAGGAAGTGGCCAACGTCATTGACAGCGTGCAAAACGACAAGGTGGCCGCGTGGTTCAACGGCACGCGCGGCATCGTGCTGACCGTGCAGCGCCAGCCCGGTGTGAACACCGTCGCCGTCGTGGACGAAATTAAAAAACAGCTGCCCAAGCTGCGCGCCGCAGTTCCCGCAGCCGTGAACATGGAGATGATCTTTGACCGTTCGCAAAGCATCCGCCAGTCGGTGTCGGACGTGGAACGAACCTTGATGCTGACGATGTTCCTTGTCGTGATGGCGATCTTTGTTTTTCTGCGAAACATTTCGGCGACGATGATTCCAAGTCTCGCGCTACCGATGTCCATCGTCGGCACGTTCGCCGCGATGAAACTGTTCGGTTACAGCCTCGACAATCTTTCGCTCATGGCGCTCACGCTGTCCGTCGGCTTCGTGGTGGATGACGCCATCGTGATGCTCGAAAACATCGTGCGCCACATGGAAAATGGCGAACCGCCGATGCAGGCGGCGTTGAAGGGCGCGAAAGAAATCGGCTTCACTATCGTCTCGATGACACTCTCGCTCTGCGCGGTTTTTATCCCCGTGCTGTTCATGAGCGGCTTGCTCGGACGGCTGCTGCATGAATTCGCCGTGACCATCATCTGCGCCGTTTTGATTTCCGGTTTCGTGTCGCTCTCGCTCACGCCGATGATGTGCAGCCGCTTCGTCCATTCCGTGCGGAATGAAAAACACGGCCAGCTTTACAACACGTTTGAAAACTTTTTTGAAAGCGTCCGCTCGCTCTACGAACGCACCTTGCGCCGCGCAATGAAACACCGCCGCCTCACGCTCGCCGTGGCACTCGCGACGCTGGTGGCGACGGTGTTTTTGTTCGTGTGGATTCCGAAGGGATTTTTCCCCGACGAAGACACGAATCAGATTTTGTGTTTCACCGAGGGCGCACAGGACATTTCGTTCGAGGCGATGAAGGCGCATCAGTTGCAGGCCGCTGCCATCGTCGCCACAAATCCAAACGTCGCCGCGTTTATGTCCTCCGTCGGCGTGAGCGGGCCGACGATCAGCGGCAATGCCGGGCGGATTTTCATGCGCCTCAAGCCGCGCAATGAACGTTCGCAGAGCGCAAATGAAATCATCCAGGATTTGCGGAAACAATTTTCGCAGATTCCCGGCCTGAATGTTTTCCCACAAAATCCGCCGCTCATCCGCGTCAGTGGCGGGCCAACGAAAGCACTGTATCAATTCAGTTTGCAGGACACTGACACACAGGAATTGTTTCAGTGGGCGCCGCTGCTGCGGGACAAGCTCGCCGAGCACCGCGACATTTTTCAGGATGTAACGAGTGATCTCATGCTCGCGAATCCGCAAGTCGTCGTGGACATCAATCGCGACAAGGCCGCTGCGCTCGGCGTGACCGCGCAGCAAATCGAGAGCGCGCTCTACGATGCGTTCGGCTCGCGGCAGGCCTCGACGATTTACGGCGACCTCGCGGAATACTGGGTCGTATTCGAGGTGCTGCCAGAATTTCAGCGCGACCCCGACGCACTCGCGCGGCTCTACCTCACGGCGGCGAATGGAAAATTAATTCCCTTGAGCGCCGTCGCGCAGCTCAAGCGCGATGTCGGGCCGATGACCATTTCGCACGTTGGACAACTGCCGTCCGTCACCGTGTCGTTCAACCTCGCGCCCGGCATCGCGCTCGGCACGGCGGTGGAAAAAATTCACGAGCTGGAAACCGAGTTGCATCTGCCTGCGACCATCACCGCGAGTTTTCAAGGCTCGGCGGCGGTGTATCAAACCTCGCTGCAAGGCATGGGCTGGCTGCTGCTGTTCTCCGTGCTGGTGATTTACATCATCCTCGGAATTCTTTACGAAAGTTTTATTCATCCGCTCACGATTTTGTCCGGGCTCCCCTCGGCGGGATTCGGCGCACTGCTCACGCTGATGATTTTCAAAATTGATCTGAACATTTACGGCTTCGTCGGCCTCATCATGCTGGTGGGCATCGTGAAGAAAAACGCCATCATGATGATTGATTTCGCCATCGAAGCGCAGCATCGCGGCAAGTCGGCGAGCGACGCGATTTTTGAAGGCTGCATGGTGCGCTTCCGTCCGATCATGATGACAACAGTGTGCGCGCTGATGGCATCGTTGCCCATCGCGCTCGGCCTCGGTGCCGGCGGCGAATCGCGCCGCGCGCTCGGTCTCGCCGTGACCGGTGGACTGCTCGTCTCACAACTGCTCACGCTCTTCATCACGCCGGTGATTTATCTTTACCTCGAAAGATTTCAGGAGCGCTTCCGCAAGAAACAGGTTGCGGCAGAA
>JBEEMY010000163.1:0-5530 GCA_041192415.1 Verrucomicrobiota bacterium
TTCGGGAATGCAATTGCGCAGCGTGTCCCACGTCGCGCAGATGTCACCGTTCCAACAAACCGTGGCGAAGCGATGCTGCCCGGCGTAACCGGAACGCGTGAGATTCAAAACCCGCTTGGTGGAATTCGCGCGGCGCTGGCCCTCGTAAATTCCCTGCGAGTGCAGCAGCGAATAGGAATTGATCTGCGCAGCATCGAGATATTTTTTGGAAGCCTCGGTGTTGAGCAGCAGGCGCACTGGTGGTTCTGGTTTTACTTCGCCAGACCAGTCGGCTTCAAACGGCTCGGTGCAATCGCACCACCACGCGTCCACACCGTGTGCGAATAAACCGCGTTCGGCCTGCGCCCAATAAACTTCCCGCGCAGCCGGTGAAAACGCATCGTAAGTAGATTGGTTGCCGAGCATCAGGCCGCGTTCCTGCAACTCACGCTGGTTTGGGCAGTCGCCGGTCATGATGGGCCAGATGGAAACCATCAGCCGCGCGCCGAGCGAATGAAGTTCGTCGGTCAATGCTTTCGGGTCAGGAAAACGAACCGGGTCAAATATTTTCTGCCCCCACCCTGCCCCGTTCGGCCATGACTTCCAATCAAGCACGATGAGGTCGAGTGGGATTTTCCGGCGGCGATATTCGCGGACGACTTCCACCAACTCGCGGGCGTTGACGTAGCGTTCCTTGGACTGCGCGAAACCAAACGCCCACTTCGGCAGCATCGGCGTCTTGCCGGTGAGTTCGTGGAGATTTTTGGTGACGCCGTCGAACGAGCCGCCAGCGATGAAATAGAAATCCAGCTCATCTACCACATCCGCCCACCAGCATGCGCCGTCCGCGCCGTCACTGAAAGTCATCAGCGAACCGCAGTCCAGCAACACGCCGTAGCCGCGCGTGGAGACGAAATACGGCACGACAATTTTCATGTTCTGCTGATAGAGTTGCTGCGTCTTGCCGCGCAGATTGCCGTAGCCTTCCTCGTGCGAGCCGAGGCCGAAGATGGCTTCGTCATTTGCGAAAATAAATTCCAACTTCGCCTCGAAGGCGTCGCGGTCAAAAACCGTTTCAAATTCCGTCGCCGCCGCGCGCACGCCGTCAATGCTCTGGCTGGCCGCTGTCTGCGCGCCGGATTTGAAGACCTTGCGGAAAACTTTTTTTGGCACGAGCGTTTTGCCGCCGCGCGCCGGTTCGCGTAACAAAAGTTTTCCCGCCGAATCAAAATACTGGATTGCGCCCGTGGCTTTGTTGACGACGAGCTTGAGCGCAGGCGTGGAAATTTCAAACACGTCCGCTGCTTCGTTAATTCTGTGGCCGGAAAATTTTGAAGTCGCCGTGACAATCAGGCTCGGCTTCGCCAAAAATTCTTTCCCCTGCGTGACCGTGACGCGCGCGATGCTTTCCGTGATGAATGAAACTCGCAGCCGGGTTTCACCGGCAACCAAAACAACTGCGCCACGATTGCTTACGAGCGTGAACATGGTTCAAGCAACGGCGCGGCGGCGGTCGAGGTCGGCGTGGATTTGCGGTTCCATGCGCTCGTAACGGCGATAGAAAAACACCGGGAGCAGACTCAACACTAGGCAGACGAGCGGAACCCACACGATGCCCAGTTCGATGGCCTTAAGCGCAGCGGGTGTTTGCTCGGCCTTGGCGACGTAACCGTTCGCACCCATGATCCACAACGGAATTGCCGCGCCCAGGCCCGCGCCCGCCTTCAAACAAAACGCCGCGCCAATCGCGGTGAGCAGGCCGGCGGCGCGGATGCCGGTTTTCCATTCGCCGTAATCCACGCTGTCGGAAATGATCGAGAACGGCACGGCCATCGCCATGCCGCTGCCGAGAAAGCCGATGACCCAGCCGGCCATGATGAGCGGGATGGAATTACCGGACGCGATGCCGACATACAAAACAATCTGGCCGACAATCATGCCCACCAAACCCCAGCCCCAAGCAGCGGTTTTGGAAAACCATTTGCAGAACCACGGCAGCAGAAACGCGGTGGCGAGCGAAATGAAATCAAGGCTGTAGCCCAGCGTCGTCAGGTCTTTGCGATGCAGATTGTATTCAAAGAAATAGGACATCGAGGCGATGCGCGAGATGAACGCGATCCAAAAAAACAAACTGCTGACAAAGATGATAATCCACGGCCAGTTGCCCTTCAGCGCGCCGAACGTGCCGAGGATGGGCTGGGTTTTCTTTTCTTCAACCACGGCCTCTTTCAAATTCCAAAAGCCAAACAGAAACAGCAGCACGCAGCCAACGGCAAAGATTGGAAGCGTTTTTAGAAAACCGACGCGGTCATCGCCGTGGCCGAAATGCTCGACCAGTTTGAGCGCGAAGAGGTTCACCGTAAGCGCGCCGAGTTTGGAGCCGAACATCCGCCAGCTCATCAGCGTGATGCGTTCCTGCGGATTCGTCGTCAGCGTGGTGAGGATGGAAGTGACCGGCGTGTTGATGCCGGTGTAGAGCACGCTGCTGATGATGTAAGTCGCGGCGGCATAGACGACCTTGGCGTTGTAGCTCAAGCTGGGCGCGAGATACGTCAGCACGCCGAACAACGCGAACGGCACGCACAGCCACAGAAACCACGGGCGATGCTTGCCCCATTTGCTGTGAACCCGGTCGAAGATGATGCCCCAGACCGGCGCGTCAATCGCATCCACCCAGCGCGCCAGGAGCAGGATGGTGGCGACCGCCCCGGCAGAAATGCCATAGACATCGGTAAAAAATTTCGCGATGTAGCCGCCGATGATGAATTGAAAAATCAACTGTCCGCCGAAGTCGGTGGACGCATAGCCCAGGCGCGTGGGGTAGGAAGTTTTATTCACGGGTTGCCACAATTAAACCGCAAAGAACGCCAAGAGCGCAGAGAAAAAATTGAATTTAAGCGGAAGCAGGTTTCCGCCCTCTGCGCTCTCTGCGATTAAACTATTTCTTCTCCGCCGGGAACGGGCCAAAATTTTCCGCTGTGTCGCCAGCATGGTCGTAAATATTTTTTCCGCCTTGCAGGAACGGCGTGGCCATTGCCCACGCTTTGCCATCGGGACGCTTGATCGGCGCGGCACTGTATTGCGGAAGATAAATGCGGCGCATCCGGTTCGTTTTGTTCGGGCCGCTGCGATGAAACAGGTAGCTGTCGAACGCCACGATGCTGCCCGCAGGAACGATGAGCGGGTCGCCCGGATCCGCGCCGGTGTAGCCGATGAGGTCGTTCGTGCCTTCTTCTTTGTGGTGATCAATAATCTTGTCCTTCGTGCCGGCGCGCGAGTGCGGCAGAATATAAACCGTGCCGTTCTCCTCGCTCACCGCGTCCAGTGTGCACCAGCAGGTGACGTAAGGTTTGTGCTGCGTGCTCGGGTCATACCACTTCACATAGCCGCTGTCTTGATGCCAGGAAAATTTCATCCCCTGCTCTGCGCCTTTCACGACCCATTGTTCGTGGAACAACTGCGCTTCCGGCCCGACGGTGGCTTCGGCGACCTTCGCCATGAGGTCGCTGAAAATAAATTGGTGCAGGCGGCTGCTCAAGCGGTAGCGGTTGTTGATGAAATAACGTTTGCCGCGATGGCTGATGCCTTCGCTCTGCACGCCTTTCGCATCCATGATGGAATCGTAGTAGCCGAGATAGTAGGAACATTCCTCGCGCAGCATTTCGAGCATGGCAGGCGGAATGACGGCGGGCAAAATCATGTAGCCTTCCGTTTTGTAGAGGTCGCGTTGTGCTTGGGTGATGGTGAACATGGGGGAGAGATTGACAAAAAATGTTGAACGCATCTTCTCATTTTGCCGCCGACTTGTTATCATTTTTTGTCGCGGAAAACAATTAACCGCAAAGAACGCAGAGAACACAAAGAGGGAAATCTGTCCTGCTCTATTCCGTTTACTCTGCGCTCTTTGCGTTCTCTGCGGTTAAATAAAAAATGCGCCAACAACTCAAACTGCCTGCCGGACTGGACGGCAACCTCTGGCATTACCGCCATCAGGGTCGCGCCAACGCGATGCACCATCACGCGGAGCTGGAATTAAATCTCGTTACGCAAGGGCGCGGGCTTTACCTGCTGGCGAATCGTAAATACCAAGTTCGGCGCGGTGATCTACTCTGGCTGTTTCCGGCGCAAGAACACGTCCTCGTCGAGCAGTCGGCGGATTTTGAAATGTGGATCGGCGTGGCCAAGCCAACGACAGTGCGGCGCATCGCCACGGACGCGGGCGCAAAAGTTTTGCGGTTGAAAAATCCGGCGGGCGAATACTGTCGCCGATTGCCGCAACCAGAATTTGCGCGGCTGGAAAGTTTGCTCGCCAAAATTTCTGCGACGCATTCGCAGGCTGGCTTGTTTAACGCCGGAATCGCCTATGCGTTCCTCGCCGCGTGGCAAAGTTTTGAACACGCCGCCGACGTGCCCATTCACGATGTGCATCCGGCCGTCGAGAAAGCCGCGCGACATATCCGCGATAAAAACAACACGCTTGGTCTGACCGAACTCGCGCGCCACGCCGGTTTAAGTGCGCCGCGCTTGAGCCGTTTGTTCAAGCAGCAGACGGGGATTGCGCTGGTGGATTTCCGCAACCGGCAGCGCGTGGAAAAATTTCTGGCGCTCTACCGCACCGGCCAGCGGATGACGATGCTGGAGGCCGCGCTCGAAGCGGGCTTCGGGAGCTACCCGCAATTCCATCGCGTGTTCAAGCGGGTGACAGGGCGTTCACCAGCCGAACACCGGAAAATTTGAACGGAAGGAAACAAAGATAACCGAGACTGAAACAGGGAATTTTCTCCTCCGTTATCTCCGTTTCCTTCTGTCAAAGTTTTTTCCAAAGCTTCTCAATTTCACCGCGCAGGATTTTCTTGTCCTCCCAACTGTTCGGAAATGTCGAGAGGCAGTAGCCGCCGACCACGGGCCCGAGTTCGGGGCAGATGAAAATTTCGCGCGCCGTGTTTTGGTTTCCTTGGAGCCAGCATTTGAGCAACGCCTCGGCAAACGGCAGCCACTCATGGAATTCTTTGGTGAGATTTCCCCGCCCGTCGGTAATGGGAATCTGGACGTGATGACCATTGAACGGACGGAAATGAAATTGCTGCGCGTGCTGGATCAAATCTGGCCGCACGAGCAGGCGCGCGGCGAAATTTTCCGGCACGAGATGTTTGACGACGGCAAAATGCGAGAAGTCAATCGAGAGCGGCAGCAGCTCGCCGGTGTCGCGAACATGCGCCGCGACAACCGCCGGGTCGTTGCTCTCGGCGCGCAGCCTGAGGTTGGCGAGCAGGCCGACCGGCACGTCTTTCGGGATCGGCCCGAGAACGATGTCGCCGCCTTCGTCGACCAGCCACGGGAACCAGCGGTGCAGGCGGCCTTGCAGCGGCAACAAGGCATCGGGCACGAAGCCGACGGGGATGGTCACGTCGCTGCGCTGCGTGGTGCGGTCGATGGTGCCGGGCACCTTGTTGCCGAGGATCGAATCGCGCTCGCGTTTTTCGGGCCACAACATCTGCTCGATCGAGGCGTCGAAGACCTTCATGCGCGCCGCGACCGAGGGGTCGGTGTC
>JBEEMY010000164.1:0-5529 GCA_041192415.1 Verrucomicrobiota bacterium
ATGGTTCCCGAAACCAAAGGCGTGCCGCTGGAGCAAATGCAAAAACGGTTGGGAATCGAGCAGGGCTAGGGCAAATAAAGGTTTGGCTGCGTCAACCAAGCGGTCTGATATTTTTTGCTAAAAATTAAAAGGGTCTTTCCCAGTGTTTCCGCAGGTTCACACCCGCTCACTGGAAAAGACCCGATTATTATTTCCGCAGAACTTGCCTACTTGAGGTCGGTAGCAAACTTGTAAGTTCCCGAGCCGACTTCATAGACCAGCTTGTCGTTTTCTTGCCGCAAGAATTTTACGCCGGTGGCCTTTGCCACGGGTTTGCCGCTTTCAGTCACGCCCATCGTGTCTTTGCCTGGAACCAAGACCGTGGCGGTGGTGTTCACTGGCACGACTACGTTTAGCGTCAGACGGCTGCCGTCGCGTTTCCAATCGGTGGCAATTTTTCCGTTGATGGAATCAAAGCTCGTTTTGGCCCATGTCAGACCATCGCCGATGACGGGTTCGATGCGAATGGTTTTGTAACCGGGGCTGGCGAGACGAATGCCGCCGATGCCGCCGAACAAGTATTCACCGCAAGAGCCAAGCGAGTAGTGGTTGAATGAGTTCATGCCCGGATCTTGGAAACCTTTCTCTGGCGTCCAGCCATCCCAACGTTCCCAGATGGTGGTCGCGCCGTGTTTCACGGAGAACAACCATGACGGGAAAGTATCTTGCAGCAGCAAGCGGTAAGCAGTTTCGGTTTTGCCCGCTGCGGTCAGCACCGGCAGCAAGTAGCTCACGCCCACGAAGCCCGTTGAGAGATGGTTGCCCTTCGCCTTGATGTCTTCTTCGAGATACTGCGCGGCTTTGGCGCGCTGTTCGTCTGATAATAATTCAAACTTGAGCGCCATCGCATAACCGCACTGGGTGTTGCCTTTGATGCGGCCATCGGCAGCGACATACGCTTGGTTGAAAGCCGCTTTGATGTCGTTGAACAACTGCTCGTATTTTTTTGCTTCCTCTTCGCGGCCCAAAGCGCGGTAGGATTTGGCCACCAGATGCGTGGAGTAAGCGAAGTAAGCTGTGCCGATCAATTCCTTCGGCGTATCGGCACCTTGCGAAAGCCAGTCGCCATAGTCATTGCCGCGATTTTTATTGCGAATGAGATTCGTGCTGTGCGCGAGCAGATACTCCACCCATTTGGTCATCGCGGGTAAATGCTGTTCCAAGATTCGCTTGTCGCCATAGACTTCGTAAATGGTCCACGGACAAATCACGCCCGCGTCGCCCCACGCGGGAACGCTGTTGGCACCCATCGTATTCGGATTCACATCGGCAAACGATCCCGCCTCGGTCTGTCCATCATCCACATCCACCAACCACTTGGTGAAGAACGCCGCGACATCCGCGTTGTAAGTGGCGGTGCGAATGAACACTTGCGCGTCGCCCATCCAGCCGAGACGTTCATCGCGCTGCGGACAATCGGTGGGAATGCTGATGTAGTTTCCACGTTGTCCCCATTGGATGTTTGATTGAAGCTGATTAATACGCGGATCGGAACAAGCGAACTCGCCAGTCTGGGTATTATCGGTGGCGATGACCACGCCCGTGACCGCATCTTTTCTAGGCGAGCCGGGCAAGCCGCTGATTTCCACATACCGAAAACCGTGGAAGGTGAAAAGCGGCTGCCACGTTTCCACGCCGTCGCCGTTGCAGATGTAATGATCCACGGACGGCGCGCCGCGCAAATTGGTCGTGTAGATTGAGCCATCCGGGTTGAGCATTTCCGCGTGGCGCAACGTCACCTTGGTTCCCGCTGGCGCGGATACTTTCAAGCGAACCACGCCCACCATGTTTTGACCGAGGTCATAAATCCAACTGCCGGACGCGGATTGCTTAACCGACTTGGGCTTCAACTCAAGAACCTGGCGAACGGGTTCCATGACTTGCGATTCCAATTTACGGGAGGATTCATCGCGCATTGTGACGGAGTTCCACTGGCTTTCGTCCAAGCCAGACTTATCCCAACCTTTGAGTTCCAAGCGAGCATCATAGTCTTCACCCAACATAAAGTCCGAGGAGAGCAGGGGACTGTTATGAGATTTCCAAGTGTCGTCCGTCGCAATCTGTTCGGTGTGGCCATCTTCGTAAGTCACTTCCAATTGCGCGAGGAACGCCGGTTCCTTGCCGAAGAAAGCGTTCGCGCCATTGCCGAGGTGGCCGCTGAACCAACCGTTCGCGAGCAGCGCGGCGATGGCGTTGTCGCCATTTTTCAACAGTGCCGTGACATCGTAAGCCTGATAGCGCACGCGCTTGCGATAGTCAGTCCAGTCCGGCGCGAGCACGTGATCGCCCACGCGCTGGCCGTTGATGTGAACATCATACAAACCGAGAGCCGTGGCATAGAGAATCGCACGTTGCACCGGCGCTTTCACTTCAAACGGCTTTCGCAAAAATTGCAGGTAAGATGCTTGCTCCGGTAGCGTCAGCGTCTGCTTTTCATTAAACTCTTTTTTGAAATTTTTCCCGTCGTATTCATATTCGACGTGCAAACGCTTCACCGCATTCGCCGCCGGATCGCCCCCCATCGTTTCGTTGTTCACGACCAACTTGAGCTGGCCGTCCTTAACGAGACCATTCAAGGCAGCCGTCACGTCGGTAGATTTGTTTCCTGCAACCACCTCATAGCTGGCACGGCGAATAATCAAAGACGCGTGGCTGGCTTCGGCGGCAGGCTTCGCAGAAATCCATTTCGCATTCCAATCCGTGGTATGCAGCAAGCCCATCTGCCACGTTGCCGCTGGACTCCACGCGCCCGGTTTCCCATCGCGATCCCACGCGCGCACTTTCCAAAAACAATTTTGCCGCGAGGTCAGCGGCTTGCCGCCATAGGCAATCTGGGAGCTGGCATCCGAAACCACTTTGCCGCTGTCCCAGAGATCGCCGGTGTCGGCCTTCAGCAACGCGTCCGAGGACGCCACCAAGACTTGATAGGCCGACTGCGTTTCGCTGCGTTGATCGGCGGATAAAATCCAGCCCAGGCGCGGACTCCAAGCATCAATGCCCAGCGGGTTGGTGAGATACTCGCAACGGAGGTTTTTGGTGGTCACGGCAGCCGAGCAGGCGGTTGCCAGCAAGACCACGCCCAGAGTCAGGATATGTTTGGTTCGTTTCATTTTGGTTGGAGGTAAAATTATTTTAAGGGAATACCAGCCGGTAGAAAACACTTTTGCTTTCCGGATTGATCGGCACGGTCAATTGATTGGTGGTCGTGGCGTCGGCAACCTCCGTCCAGTTTGTGCCCAAGCCTTGCGACACATCGTTGGTCTGCACTTGCAGCCGCCAGCCGGTGTGATCGCTCGGCCAGTTCAAGGTCAGGTTGCCAGCAGTAAATTGAATCGCCAGATTCGTGGGCGAGGTCGCCAACACATAGATGGTTCCGTTGTTCGTGAGCAGGTTCACCCACGCATTGGGCGAAACATCCGGTAGGTTCAACGTCGCAAAGCCGCTGACCGGCTGACTAAATAATTGGAACGTATCACCCGCCACCAAAGCCGGGCCAAGATTTGTTACCGTCAACGTGCCGCTCGCTGCGACGCTGCCCGTAGTGCTGATCAACCGGTCGGCGGTTTGCACGTTCGTCCGGTTCAATTCCATTTGCAGCAGGCCGTTCAACGTGACATTGCTCTGCACGGTCAATGTGCCGATGGTGTCGCCGGGATTAACCACAGAATTTGCGAGCGCATTCAATTGCCCCAACACGCTGCCGCTGCCCTTCAATGATTTGCCGCTGTTCAAGGTCAGTGTTTGATCCGGTCGCGCCAACACGTCCAAACTGGCTCCGGCAAAAATTGCGATCTGCGCGCTGACGCTGATGGCACCCGCGCCGCTCAAGGCCAACGTTCCCGCGCTGACCGTGGTGTTTCCGGAATAAGAATTCGACGCACTCAAAACGACCGTGCCGCTGCCGTTCTGGGCGAACGATCCAGTGCCGGAAATGACGTTACCGACATTCAGCGAATCCGTGCGGTTAAAAATCAAACTGCCGTTGTTGCTCACGCCGCTCGCGCCAAGGCTGCCGTTCGTATCGTTGTTGCCGATTTGCAGGTTGCCACTGTTGATTTGAATTGCCGTAAAATTATTCGCCGCGCCGTTATCCAAAATCAGCGAGCCTGCACCATTCTTCACCAGACTGCCGCCGGTGATGCTGAAGCCACCCGCGAGAATATAATTTTTGGTGGAGTTATTTGTCAGCACGCTCGGTGAATGATTGCCAGTGAGCGTCACGGTAATCGGGCTGCTGCCGGTGGCGCTATCGTCGAGCGCCGTCAAATTATTTTCCAAGTAACCGATGTTGACCGGCGTGAGGAATGATTTCCAATTTGGCGTGGCCGCGTCCCAGTTGCCATTGCCCACCGCCCACCTGACAGGCTGCGGCGAAGGCGTTCCAAACAATAGAATTTCTCCGTAGCCGCAATAGCCGTTCTCTGGCGCGGGCGTGGTGAAATCAAATTTTACCGCTGCGACATTCGTTGCCAGCGCGCCGACGGCCGCCGTCAACGTCGCGCGGGTGCCGGACAACGTGCTGGAAGGATTCGACGGATTATAGTTCACGCTGCCCAGCGAAATGAAATTCGTGGGAGCGGTAATCTTGGAATAGGAAATTGTATAAGCCTGTTGGTCGCGCCCCGCATCGCCCCAGCCGCCATAGACGATGATGTTAGTGAGGTTATAGCCGGTGGCTGAACCAGTGAGCGTGTAAATCACCGACTGACCCGCTGATCCGCCGCAACTGGTGACGCCGGCACTCGGGCCGCCTATACCCGCCTGATAATTTAGCGCGCCAAAAATTCCATCAGTCAACACGGTCGTCGTGCCAGAACCGGCCTGACTGAAACCGCCCGCGCCAATGCTGTTCGGTGCTTGCCCGGCGATCAGACTGCTCGGCGGCACGTTCCATGTCGGCGCAAAATAAATTGTGCCAGCGATGCCTAACTGTGCGGCCATAGAAGTGATGACATTGTTCACCGCTGCGGGAACGCTATTCACGGTCAACGAACTGGGCGTGCTGACCGCGATACCTAAAACATTTGAGGCGCGCAACTGGTAGGACGCCGCGTCGGTCAGTTGCAGATTGTTCAAGGTCAGGCTCGAACTAGTCGCGCCAACTATGTCGTTCGTCGCGCCACTTTTAATCCGCTGCCATTGATAGGCAATCGGATTGGCGCTGTTGAAAGCCGCCGTGAAAATAATTTGGCTGCCGACGACATCCACCGCCACTGCTGGCAGCGTGTTGGTCAGCAGATAAGGCGCGGGCTGTTGCAACGGCAGCGAGCCGAACACGCCGATCTCCGAGTAACCGCAGAAACCATTCTCCGGTGCTGGCGTGGTGAAATCAAATTTCACCGCCGCCACGTTCGTAGCGAGAAATCCGCTCGCCGCCGTGAGTGTTGCCCGCGTCGCAGCCTGCACCGACGAAGCATTTGCCGGGTTGTAATTGACCGTGCTTAACTGAATAAAGTTGGTCGGCGCGGCCACGGTAGAGTAATAAACTGT
>JBEEMY010000165.1:0-5495 GCA_041192415.1 Verrucomicrobiota bacterium
AAAGTTCATCGGCCACGACGGGAAATCCCGCGTGTTTAAGGTGGATGCGGATTTGATGGGTGCGCTCGGTCAGCGGCGTGCAACGCAGCAGACTCCAATCGGAAAACCGTTCCAACACTTCAAAATCCGTCTGCGATTTTTTGCCGCCGCGATGATCCACCGCCATCTGGCCGGGCTTGACGGGATGTGGCGCGAGTTTGGCATCCACGGAAAAAGTTTTTTCCGGCGGCGCGCCCCACACCAGCACGCAAAAATGTTTCTGCGGCTGTTCCGAGCCGAACTGGTTGGCGAGGGCGATGAGTGCGGGCTTGTTTTTCGCCAGCAGAATCACGCCGCTGGTGTCACAGTCGAGGCGATGCGCGTTAGCCAGATAAGTGAGGCCGCGTTCACGCGCCCAAGGTTTCTGCAACTTGATGCCTTCGTGCAGCAGCGCCATCAGGCTGGGACGCTCCAGTTCGTAACGGTCGGGCGAAGTCAAAAGCCCGGCGGGCTTTTCGAGGGCAAGCAAATCCCCGTCCTCAAAGAGAACAGGGATTTCCCAAAATTCTTTGGTCGCCGGCGACGAGAGTTTGACGGGTGCGCTCACGGCTGGCTCGCCGCAGCGGCCTGCAATTTCTGAAACGCGGCGATGTTCTGGAATTCGCGACTAGCCTCGGTGTTGACCCAGATGTTGAAGGCTTCGTTCTCGCGGCCACGGCGGATTTGCGACAGCACCGCCGGCATTTCCAATGCTTTCTTGGCCGGATCCGCCGGGGAAATTTTTTCAACGTGCAGCACAAAGCCGCCGTCTTGCGTGGGCATGAACCGGCTCAAACCGCCGACGGGCGTGGCGAAAGCGACCTGCTTGAGCGCGCGGATGTCCACGCGATCACCAGCTTCCGGCACTTCGGAGGAACTCAATGAGAACGGCGAGAGCAGCACCGGCGTCTGGCCAGCGGACACGGCGGCCTGCGCGAAGGTTTTGCCAGCGGCAATCTGCACGGCGGTGTTGAAATAGAAATTCGTGCCGGCCTTGGTCGCGAGCGCGTGCGCCTGCTGACCGCGCAAATCCAAAGCGACGCGGCCACCGATTTCGGCGAGCGACGGAATGGAACTCGGCAACTGGTTGGCAATGCCCGCAACGTAAATGCCGTCTTCGCCCGCAATCGCGCCGGTGAAGGGTGATTCGGCGTTCAACTTGACAGCTTCGCGTTCCACAGCGGGCGCGTTGGCGAATTCAGCGATGGAACCTTCAGCCGAAAACGGCAGGGACGTTTTCACGTTCAAGTTTTTCGCCTTGGCGAGCGCGAGGATATTTTCCGGCTTCACCGGTTCGGTGGCCCAGAGGACTTTCACAAACTCTGTGGCCTGCTCCGCCGCGAGGTTGAGCGCGCGACGCTGGATGAGGAACTCGCGGATTTTGGCTTTGGATTCTTCCGCCGTGGCGGCTTTGAATTCCGTTGTGCCGTATTGGCGATAGACGTTGTCCACGGTGACTTCCAGATTGGTCTTGGCCCATTCAGCTTTGGAGGCCGCGAGGAAGTTGGTGACGTTGAACCAGACGTAGTTCACCTGCAAGCGTTCCGGCAAACGGTAGTAGGCCATGTTGTTCGTGAAGAACTGGCCGACTTCCGCCGGCGTGGTGGAAACTTGCGCGAGGTGGTTCGAGACGGAAAAGAAAACGGCGGAGGCGGAAACCTCGGAACGTTCGCGGTCATACAGCGCACCCGCTTCCTGCGGCGTGACGAGCGAACCGGACAGGCCGAGCGCCATGCGTAATTGTTCGATGGTGAGCTGCGAACGGACGGCGCTTTGGAAATCCACCGCAGTCAGACCTTTCGGCTTGAGAATGTTTTCCACGAACTTGTCCATCGGCACCGGCTGGCCGGACGTGCCGAGCGCGCGGGTCAAAGCCGGCGCGCGCAGCATCTGCGAGGCGGCATCCGTCACCGCTTCATCGGGAACGGCGATGCCGAGGCTCTTGGCTTTTTGCGTGAGCAACAGGTTCAGATAAATCTGCTGTTCAATCTGGAGCGTGGTGACGTTGCGATTTTTGTCCGGCCATTCGCCGTTGCTGATAAGAAAATAAATAAAGTAATCGCTCTTGGCCTGGGCGACTTCGTCCCCTTTGATTTCGTGGCCGTAAATCGTGCCATAGCCCGCTTCGCGGCCGCCGCGCGAGTTTTTCGACGGGCCGGAGCCCATGAATACGACAAATGAAATAATAGTTAGGCCGGCGATAACCCACCAGAGCCACTTCGAGTGTTTGCGAATTGATCCAATCATATTGAAAAAAAGTGAACGCGAAGCCTAGCTTGTGAGGGAGAGCATGGCAAACGGAAACTATCCCCAATCCTTGTGCCGCCGTTCTTCTTCGTCCCCGTTCTCGAACTTCGAGGACGAGGACGAGGGGGATTACGATTGTTTCAACCACCGCGCCACATCCATCGCGGCGTAGGTGATGAGGATGTCCGCCCCGGCGCGGCGCATGGCGAGCAAACTTTCCAACGTCACGGCGCGCTCATCAATCCAGCCCTGCGCGGCGGCGGCTTTGATCATCGAGTATTCGCCGCTCACGGCGTAGGCGGCGGTGGGCAGGCCGAATTCTTTTTTCACGCGCTGAATGATGTCGAGATACGCCAACGCCGGTTTGACCATGACGATGTCCGCGCCTTCTTGAATGTCCAATGCGACTTCGCGCAACGCTTCATTCGCATTGGCGGCATCCATTTGATAACTGCGGCGGTCGCCGAACTTGGGCGTGGACTCGGCGGCTTCGCGGAACGGGCCGTAAAATGCAGAGGCAAATTTCGCGGCATAACTCATGATCGGTGTGTCGAGAAAACCTTCGTTGTCCAACTCCGCGCGGATGGCGCGCACGCGTCCGTCCATCATGTCACTCGGCGCGATGATGTCCGCGCCCGCCTCGGCATGACTCGCAGCGGTGCGGGCGAGCAGCTTGAGCGACGGGTCATTCAAAATTTTCCCGCCGTGCACGAGGCCGCAATGGCCGTGCGCCATATATTCGCAAAGACACACATCCGTGATGACCAGCAGCGACGGTAATTCCTTTTTCAGCAACCGCACCGTTTGTTGCACGATGCCATTCTTGGCGTAAGCGCCGGAGGCCCGGTCATCTTTTTTATCGGGAATGCCAAAAAGCAAAACTGCGGGAATGCCCAGCGCGTGAGCCGCCGCCGCCTCGCGCACAATTTCATCGGGCGAAAGCTGGAACACGCCGGGCATGGAGCCGACGGGCTGGCGGATTTTTTTACCGCTGCGCGCGAAAAGCGGGAGAACCAGTTGCGAAGTGTTCAGCGAAGTCTCGGTAACCAAGCGGCGCAGCGCAGGCGAAGTCCGCAACCGGCGCGGGCGGGAGACAGGAAATCCGGGCAATGTCATGGCGGGAGTTTAGTTTCAGACCGGTTGCCGCAAAAGGAAAATGAGCAACGCTCAAGCCTCCACCGCTTTTTTCTGCTCGATGCAACTGCGAACCGTCGAGGCGATGATGGCGGAGGCGCTCGGCTTGGGCAGATAAATAAATCCCGCCTCGGTGGTCACGCCGTGCGCGCTGAACTCCGTGCTGTAACCGCTGGAAATAATAATGCGCAACGTCGGTTTCTCGATGACCAATCGCTCGGCCAGTTCCAAGCCCGTCACGCCTTCGGGCATGACCATGTCAGTGTAGAGCAAATCAATCTCGTCGCGATGATCACGCCAGAGTGCGAGTGCCTGATTGCCGTTCGCCGCTTCGATGACCTGGTATCCGAGCTTGCGAAGATAAGTGCCGATGGGTCGCCGCACAATGTCTTCATCCTCCACCAGCAGCACAGTTCCGCTGCCGCGCAACGTGGGGAACGACGCGCCGTGAATTTCCGCCGGGCGCACGCTCTCCGCTTTCGCCGGCAAATAAACCATGAACGTGCTACCACTTCCCACCTTGCTATCCACCTCCAGCCAGCCTTGGTGCTGTTTGACGATGCCGTAAGCGGTGGGCAGGCCGAGGCCGGTTCCCTTGCCGATTTCTTTCGTCGTAAAAAACGGCTCGAAGATGCGCTTGATGATCGCATCCTCCATGCCCGTGCCGGTGTCCGTCACGGCCAGCCGCACAAATTTCCCGATGCGTCGCTCGGAATTTCCTTTGGCGTGTTCCGCATCCACGTTCACCAGTGAAGTGTTGATGATCAAGCTGCCGCCCTTGGGCATGGCGTCCCGCGCGTTCACCGCGAGGTTCATCAAAACCTGTTCCAACATTCCCGTGTCGCCCTCGACGGTCGGCAAATCTTTATCCGATTCGAATTGCACCACGATGTGTTCACCGAGCAGACGGCGCAACATCTTGAGCAGATTTTGAACGGTCTCGTTCACGTCCATCACCCGCATCTGCATCACCGAGCGGCGGCTGAACATCAGCAACTGCCGCGTCAAATTCGCCGCGCGCTTGGCTTCGGATTCCAACTCCTTCAGCGCCTCGGCGGTTTCCTCATCGAGGTTCGGATTCTGATGCAGCAGGCTCAAATGCATCATGATCGCCGCGAGAATGTTGTTGAAATCATGCGCCACGCCGCCGGCGAGCTGGCCCACGGATTCCAACTTCTGCGCCTGCCGCAACTGCGATTCCAACTGCCGCCGCTCGGTCAAATCCGTCAACATCGCGAACGCGCCGCGATAATGCCCGATGTCATCAAACAGTGGCGAACCGGAAATCCATACGAGCAGTTCGCTGCCATTCTTGCGCCGCAACCGCCGCTCGAACTGGCAGAACTGCCCGCGCTTGCCAAGCTGCACTTTGAAATCGTGATCCGCAAAATCCGACGGCTCGATAAAATTTCGCACCGGATTTTTCACCAGCTCTTCCTCGGTGTAGCCCAGCAGCTCGGCCAGACGTTTGTTCACGAAGGTCAGGTTATCCAATTCATCCGTCACCCAGATGCCTTCGTTCGCCGTCTGGATAATTTGGCGGTAACGTCCATCCATCGCGCGCAATTCATCATCCGTGCGCTTGCGATTTTCTTCCGCGCCCAAGGCCGAGGCCAGGATGCTTAACAGCCGCCCATCCGCCTCGCTCAACTGATAGGCGCGGTCGAAAAACAAACAGACGATGCCCACCGCATCCTGCTGGCGGCGGATGAGCTTGCCCACAAACGTGTGACCCGACGGCGGACTGACAATCACCGGCGGCGGATCCGTTAAAATTTTTCCGGGGACAACCTCCTGGTAATGCCCCGCCGCGTAATTCAAAATTTTCTGGCACGCCTCGCACCGGCAATCGCCGCACAGCGGCAACGTTTGGGCAACTTGCAAGCCCGCGACCGTCGCCAGTTTTTTCCCGCGCGCATCCGCAAAGAAAACCATCCGCGCGCCCGTCTCCTGCGCCAGCAGTTCGATGAGCCGTTGCGTATTTTCGCCGAAGTCCGGCCCCATCGTGGAGAGCATCTGGTTGATGGCCTCCAGCCGCGCCTCGGCGTGCTGGCGGTCGTGGATGTGCTGCCACTCGCGCAACGCCCGTTGCACGA
>JBEEMY010000166.1:0-5480 GCA_041192415.1 Verrucomicrobiota bacterium
GGAGGTGAACCTGATTGAAATGCGCGCCGGTCACCGGGTCGCTTTGGGAAATGACTGGGAGTATATCAGCGCACTATGGCGGAAATTTTTCCGGCTGCCGGCGCGCATCCTGCGGCGCGCGAATGAATTTCCAGCCTTGGACGGCGCGCTGGGGTTGCATTACCGGGGAACGGATAAAAATCAAGCGCTCATCGAGACGAACTACGTTTCGGAGGCAGATTTTCTGGAACTGACCCGGGACTTCATCGCCACGCATCCAGCCATCAAATTGATTTTCATCGCCACGGATGAAAATGCTTTTGTGGAAAAAATTCGCGCGCAGCATCCGAACTTGCGGGTTGTGAATTCAGGAACTGTGACGCACCACAAGGAACTTGGCCGCGAAGATAATTTTGCCAAGGGCGAGCACGCGCTGCTGGACTGCCTGCTGCTGTCGCGTTGCCGGTATGTGTTGAAGTGCCAGTCGGCGCTGTCCGCCTTTGCCAAGGTGCTGAACCCGCAGTTGGAGGCGTATCGCATTTCAGCGAACAAGCTGGTGACTTGGAATTTTGGCGCGCCGTATTTTCCCGATGGCCATTTGCCGCAGTTCACCAGCCGGGAGGCCGGCTGCGAAAAAATTCTGGCGCGCTTGTTTGACGGCGACTGGACGCAAAACGTGGTGGCGGCCAAAAAATTCACGAAGCCGTTCAGGTATGAGAAGCGCAAGGGCTATATGCGCCGGGCGAACCGCGCGAACCAGTGGGATTTTCCCCTGTGGTCGTTGGACGGGCTGCACGCGCGGACGGATCGAAAAATCGCCGCCCTCCGAAATCACATCGGGATTTAGCGCCCATCTGAATTTGCACTGAAATTTTTGGCGCGGTCTAAAATGGATGGTGGCATTGGTCGCGCTGCGACCGATGCCGTCGCCGCTTGTCCCGTCGAAGTCAGACGAAGGCGGAAGCGAAGCGTCAGGCGACGGAATTATTCGCGCGCCGAAAAATATCCATGCCACAAAGTGCCCGCTGCGCGGGCAGACAAAGTCGCAGCGCGACATTGTCCACCAGCTTATTTCTTTGCCGCGCCGGCCTTGGTCTGCGCCTGCAAGTCGTCCAACTCGTCTTGTAATTCCAGCTTCATTTTTTTCTCCATGCGGTCAATGAAGAGCAGGCCGTTCAAGTGATCCGTCTCATGCTGCACGGCGCGCGCCAGCAAGCCGCCGCAGCGAAAGGCAATCGGTTCGCCGTGCGCATCGAGCGCCTGCACGTCCACGGTTTCCGGGCGGGAAATTTCCGCGTAGATTTCCGGAAAGCTCAAGCAACCTTCGCTGCCTTTCACGGATTCGCCGACGCCGGTGACGATGGGATTGATCAAAACCAGCGGCATGAGGTCGTTCACGTCGGCGGGCTGGCCTTTGAGTTCGAGCCAGGACGGGCGGTCTTTCACTTCGCGCACATCAATCACCGTGAGCTGCTTCGCCACGCCAACCTGCTGCGCGGCGAGGCCGACGCCGTGATTCTCCTCCATCGTCTCAAACATATCGGCGATGAGTTTTTTTATTTCCGGCGTGATGGCTTCAATCTTCGCGCCCTTCTGCCGGAGAACCGGAGAACCGTATTTAACAATTTCTAAAATCATGTGATGAAAACAAATTAACCGCAAAGAACGCAAAGGTCACAAAGAAAAATTCTCTGCGCTCTCTGCGTTCTTTGCGGTTAAATCAATCGGCGTTGATGCCTAAAATTTCCAGCACGCTTTGCAACTGGTCGTCGTTGAAGAATGAAATCTCCACCGCGCCTTTGCCGTGGGTGTATTTGAGGTGAACCTTGGTGCCAAACTTCTCGCGCAATTTTTCTTCCAGCCGTCCGATGTTTGCGTCAATCGGCACGATAGCCCTAGTCTTGATGCCGCCGCCGGAAGTTTTTGAGCCGCGCGTTTGCAGCTTGGCAATCAAGCCTTCGGCCTGCCGCACGTTCAAGCCGTCCTTGATGATGCGCTCGGCGGCGAGCGACTGAATCTCACCGTCGGCCAGACCGAGAATCACTTTTGCGTGGCCAACCGAAAGCCGTCCGTCGCGCACGAAACTTTGCACCTGTGCGGGAAGTTTCAGCAGGCGCGTGGCGTTCGCCACGGCGGCGCGGCTTTTACCAACCTTTTTGGCAATCTCTTCTTGCGTGAGTTGAAATTGCTCCGCGAGCTGCGAATAGCCGAGCGCTTCTTCCAGCGCGTTCAGGTTTTCGCGCTGCAAATTTTCGATGAGCGCCAGCTCCAGCACCGAGCGGTCATCCGCCTCGCGCACGATGACAGGAACGTCCGGCAAATTAAGAAGCTGCGACGCGCGCCAGCGGCGTTCGCCGGCGATGAGTTCAAAAAAACCGTCGCGTTCGCGCACGATGAGCGGCTGCACGATGCCTTGTTCACGGATGGAATCAGCCAGTTCCTTCAAAGCATCCGGGGAAAATTCTTTACGCGGCTGCATCGCCGTCGCGCGGATTTTATTGAGCGGCACGCGTTGGACGCGATCGCGAGAATCGGGCAGGGGAGCGGGCGCGGCAACGGCCATCGTGGTCGTCGGAATCGGTGTGGCACTGGCCGGACTGCCGGCGAGCAGCGCACCCAGACCGCGTCCCAATGCAGGTTTTGACATGAAATCAGCTTGCCGACGCATCGCGGCAAAGTCAATTTCAGTCCCTGCATCGGGTTTCATCTTGCACTGACAGTTGCGCGGGTTCAAAGTCCGTGTCGTTGTCGAAAAATTCAGCCTGCACTTTTATGAAATTCAACCTGCGTCCTTTGTTCATCCTCCTCGGCAGTGCGTTACTTTTGGCCGGTTGCGCGACCGCTTCGCACAAGTGGGAATACCGCACCCGCACCACGGATAACCCCAAGGGGAAATCGGTGCTGGATGGCTACGGCAAAGACGGCTGGGAGTTGGTGGATTACACTGTCCGACCCAAAGATGCGAGCGGGACAAATTTTATTTATCAATACGTCTTCAAGCGCGAACGGAAATAACTCCGAGACTTATGTCGCGGCGATGAGTTTTCTGGTTTCCAGTCTGCGCGCTTAAAACTACAATCGCGCGCTTGCAAAACATGGACAACCTCGTCATCCAACTCCAAACCATCCTGGAGCCGCTGAAACTCGCGGAACAATTTCCGCAATCGCAACCGTTGGAGGTGGAACTCGGCTGTGGCGATGCGTCGTTCCTCATCGAATACGCGCGGCGCAATCCGGGAAAAAATTTCATCGGCGTGGAGCGGTTGCTGGGGCGCATTCAAAAGCTCGACAAGAAAGGCCGTCGCGCCGGGTTGACCAACACGCGCGGCGTGCGCATCGAGTCGGCGTATTTTTTGGAATACCTGCTGCCGTCGCACTGCGCGGAAGCCATTCACGTTTATTTCCCCGACCCGTGGCCAAAGAAGAAGCATCACAAGCACCGGCTCATCAATGAAAGTTTCCCCGCGCTCGCCCGCCAAGTTTTGCAGCCGGGCGGAATGGTTTTTTTGCGGACGGACGACGTGGATTATTTCAACCAGATGACCGAGGTGTTTGCCGCCGCCAAAGAATTTAGCCTAGTGGAAACGCCGTCAGCTTTGGCGGAAATAACGACGGACTTTGAGCGAGAGTTCAACGCGCAGGGGATTCCCACCAAACGGGCGGCGTATCAACTGAAGTAGCAGCCGACGTGAGTCGGCTCTGAATAAAAAATGAGCGGACTCACGTCCGCTGCTACGAAACTATTTTCACACGTCAATTACCGGGCCGTTGCCGCCGCCGGGAGTTTTGGGCGGGCCGGGTGGACGGCGGGAGACTTTCACGGGCGAGTTGCCAGTCAGAACGTTGAGCGCGATGGAAATGACGCCGATGATAATCGCGCCGAGAAACGCGTGGAGAAAGGTGTCCACATGAAAGAACGGCAGCAGCCACGAGAGCAGGCAGAGCAGCAGCGCGTTGATGACGAGCGTAAAGAGTCCGAGCGTGAAAATCAGCAGTGGCAGCGCGATGAGCATCAGGATGGGGCGCACGAAGGCGTTCAAGATTCCCAGCAGAAACGAAGCGATGAGCAGGTTCGCCACCTTGTCGCCGTAGCTGATGTGGTTGCGCAAAATGATGACCGCCATCAGCACCGCGACGGTGTTGATGATCCAGCTTTGCAAGAAGCGCAATAATTTTTTGGTGCTCGGCTGCATGGTGCAAATTTAGCGAGGGCAAGTTGCTTCAATCAGCATGGAAAAACAAGGAACGATTTTGTTGCGTCGTGTCATAAATCCAGCCAGATTTCAGCCGCACATGAAAACCATCCTCGCCGCAATGTTCTCCATTCTTGCCTTGGTTGCCGTTGCCGCTGACGGCGTGGTGGCATCCGGCGCGAAGCTCGAAAAACTTTCTGGCGGGTTCGCCTTCACCGAAGGGCCGACGTGCGACCAGAAGGGAAACCTTTTTTTCGTGGACCAGCCGAACGACCGCATCATGGAGTGGAGCGTGAAGGGAAAACTTTCCACCTTCATGCAGCCTTCTGGTCGGGCGAACGGGATGATGTTCGATGCCAAAGGAAATCTCATCGCCTGCGCCGACGCGAAGAATGAATTGTGGAGCATCGCGCCGGACAAAACGGTGACGGTGCTGGTCAAAGATTTTCAGGGCCAATACCTGAACGCCCCCAACGATGTGTGGGTGGCTCCTAACGGCGCGCTGTATTTCACTGACCCGTTTTACAAACGCAAGTGGTGGGATCACGTCACGATGGCGCTTACGAACGAGGAGGTTTTTTATCTATCGCCCGACAAAAAAACTTTGACGCGCGTCACGGAAGATTTGTTGAAGCCCAACGGCATCACCGGCACGCCGGACGGAAAAAAACTTTTCGTCTCGGACATCCGCGACGCCAAGACGTGGCGCTACGACATCTCGCCGGACGGTTCGCTCACGAACAAAACTTTTTTCTGCGCGCTCGGCTCGGACGGGATGACGATTGATGCGGAAGGGAATCTTTATCTCACCGGCAAAGGCGTAACGGTGTTCGACAAAGACGGAAAGCAGATTGACCACATTGACGTGCCGGAAAAATGGTCGGCCAACGTCTGCATCGGCGGCAAGGCGCGCAAAACGCTTTTCATCACCGCCACGGAATCGCTTTACTCGATTAAGCTGCGGGTCAAGGGGGCGAATCTGGCGAAGTAAATTTCGCCTCGACAGGTAAATTTTCTTCCGCTTGACCTAAATTTCTAAAAAAGAAATACAAATAGATGGGTGCAAGAAACGCGTAGGCACTGAAGGCAGCGAGCAGATAGCCTGCAACTATCAAAGCGGACGGACGCAGCTTGCAGTTCACGCCGTTTCGGAACACTTCGCCTTCGGCAAAAATCCGCACGAAGGGCATCCAATTGTTGTAAGGCCCAACAGAGCCGCCGCAGCGTTCGCAGAACCAGCCGTCCGCCGGACAGGGTGTGAAGCAGTGGTGGCAGATTTCGACGGCATCCGAGTTACACAATTGCTTT
>JBEEMY010000167.1:0-5472 GCA_041192415.1 Verrucomicrobiota bacterium
AGCGCTTCCATTTTCACTTCCTCCGGCGCGTGCGCCTTCAATTCCGAGAGCAGTTGTTCGCTGTTGCCGTTGGCGAGAATTTCTACGTCGCGCCCGCTTTGCTTCACGTTCAATGCGCCGGGCAGATTGAGTTTCACTTCCTGCGGCAGCCGGGCGCGGATTTTTTTGAAGCGGTCGCGCGCGGCATCGGCTTCCATCGTCAAAAGATTTTTGCCGCCCTCGACGATGGTGAATTGGTCAATCAAACCTTCAAACTCGGAAATCAAATGCGTGGAAACAAAAACCGTGCGCTTGCCGGGATCGCCGGATTGATACGCGCCGATGACGGTCTCGATGAATTCGCGGCGCACAATCGGATCGAGGCCACTCGTCGGTTCGTCGAGCACGAGCAACTCCGGTTCTGGGCAAATCGCGCCGATGAGCGCAAGCTGCGTGCGCTGGCCTTTGGACAACGCGGTGGTTTTCTTGGCGGCATCAAGCTGAAAACGTTTCAGCAAATCGTTTTCAATGTCGCGGTTCCAGTTCTGGCGGAACGAGGCAAGGTATTCGAGCGTGTCGCGCACGGACATCCACGGATAAAACGCCACCACGTCCGGCACATACGCGATGCGCGATTTGATGGCGACTTCGTCCTTGCGCGGGTCGAGGCCGAACACGCGCACGCTGCCGGAATCGGGGCGCAGTAAATTGAGCAGGCACTTGATGGTCGTGGTCTTGCCCGCGCCGTTGCGACCGAAGAAGCCGTAGCATTTGCCCGGCTGCACGGTGAGCGAGAGGCCGTCCACGGCGTCGTGCTTGCCGTAGCGGCGCACAAGGTTTTGGATTTCGATGATGGGTGTTTCAGTATTCATACGCGTGCCGATTTGAAATTTGGGAAATTTATTTACCGTCCTTATTTTTTTTCTCAAACGCATCGAGCCGCTTCTTCACCAGCGCAATCAAATCGCTGTCGCCGATTTGCAAGTGATGCGCGGCGACGATGGCGCGGTCAATTTCCTGCACGACTAAATCATTGCGCGCGGTCTTGGTAAGCGGGGAGCCGACTTCTTTGAGGAAACAACCTTTGCCGGGAATCGTCTCGATGACGCCTTGGCTTTCCAGTTCCGCGTAGGCCTTGGCCACGGTGTTGCGGTTCACGCGCAATTCTTCGGCGAGCGGGCGGATAGAGGGCAGCGGTTCGCCCGTGCGCAATCCACCGGACGCGGCGGCGTTGCGGATTTGCTCGACCAGTTGCAGATAAACTGGCGTGCCGGACTTGAAATCAATGTGCAGGTGCATAAACGGCTACTGTCATATGACACTAGGACAGTCGTCGGCGCGCGTCAAGCGAAAATTTTTGGCGGACGAAATTCAGGCGTGGGGAACCACCAGCCGGCGCGAGCCGGTGAGTCGCAGGTGAATCAGGCGGATGCTGGCATCGGCCAGTTGCTGGAACGGACGCAGTGTTTCTTTTTGCACCCGCTGCCAGACGGATTTCTTTTTTTGCATCCAGCCCGGTTGGATGGAACTTTTTAATTCGGCAAAAGCCATTTCGCCGGCGACGTGCTGCGCCTGCACGCATAACGCCGGGATAAGTTGCAACGCCGGGCCGAGCGGGCGGAAATTTTCAGGGGCGAACAAAGCGACATCCACCGGTTGCGCGAGCGTGGCCGTGGCCGCCAGCAATAATTCCGCGCCGCGCCGGCTGATGAGGTAGGCGCCGGAACCGTTGTGCAATGAGCGGAGTTCTGCCAGCGTGCGATTCCGGGCGGCCACCGTTTCGCGCGACACCACGACCGTTTCGTAAAAAGTTTCCAGCTTTACCAAGTTGCAACCGGCGGGAATCCAAGACGGGTCGTGGATGAAATCAGAAAATTCTGCACTGAAGACCAAGTCATCCTCCAGCACGCAGGCGAACGCGTCGCCATCTGCCAGCAAACGCGTCCACGCAAGACGATGGCTGGCGAGACAGGCGCGTTCAAAACGCGTTAACGTTTCAGCGGTGGGCGGAACGGATTTATCGCGGCGATCCGGGCCAGCGAACGTCTGCCCGTCAACGGCGGCGATGCGCTCGAAGGGAAGATATTGCAGGCAAACTTTCATCCGCTCCATCCGCTGCGCGTGCCGATCCAGATTGATGCAGTAAATTTTCATCGTCTCCTGCGCGAAATTTTTTATCGTAAAAATTACAATTTATTCGCCGCCGCCCGGATGACGGCTTCGACCACAGCGCCGGTGCTGATGCCGTTCATGCAGCGGAAATCAATCGGGCACTCGCGGAGAAAACAGGGCGAGCAGGGCGCATCAGATTTGATCAACTGATGCCGTGCATCGCCCGGCAGTCCCGGTCCGGTCAATTCCGGCGAGGTGCTGCCGAACGGCACCACGACCGGCGTGCCGAGCGCCGCCGCGACGTGCATCGGGCCAGTGTCGTTCGTGAGCAGCACGCGGCAGAGTTTCAGCAAAGCCATCAACTCGCGGAGAGATGTGCGCCCCGCCAAATTCACCAGCTTGGGGCGGAATTTCCATTGGCTGGCAACGGACCAAAACTCCTGTTCAATTTTTTCAACCGTAGGAACATCGCTTTTGCCCCCGAACAAAATTACTCCCCAGCCACCCGTCCAAGCCGCCGCCTCTCTGGCCATGAATAAAAAATTTTCCGCTGGCCAGCGTTTCGCGGGGCCATATTCAGCACCCAGATTTATGCCAACCCATTGGGTTTGGCCATCAATCAGAAAATGTTGTTGCGCCTCGCCAAGTTCCGCTGGCGTCACCACAAGCTGCGGCGCGAGTGGTTCCGGATTTGCGCCCAGCGCGGCGGCGAGGTGGAGATACTCGTGGGTTTGATGAGCGGCTGCCGGAATGACTGGAGGCTGAATGTTTGATGCCGGATGCCGTGAGACGAGTGCCTTGATTTCTTCGCCGGTTCGTTTCCGCATCTTCACCGCGCCAACTCGCGAGGCGACGGCTTGCGTCAGGAAAAAATTCCGCCACGGGCGCGCGTAGCCGATGCGCTGCGGGATTCCCCCAAGAAAAACTTCCAGCGCGGAGCGCGGTGAGTTGGGCAGCACGAGCGCGAGGTCAAAATTAGGGCTCGACGGAGTCTCGCCCCACCGCCGGATTTTTTTGGCGACGCTGAAAACACTTTCACCAGCCGCGAAAGGAATCGTTTCATCCACCGCCGGATGATGCAGCCAGAGGTCGCGCAACTTCTCAGGGCAAAGCAGCGCGATGTGCGCGGTAGGAAATTTTTCACGTAACCGCAGCAGCGCGGGCGTAGTCATCACGGCATCACCGAGCCAGTTCACGCCGCGCACCAGAATCCGGCGCGGATGGCGGATGGCGGATGGCGGATGGATAAAGGTGACGGCCATTTTCTATCCTCCATTCTCCATCTTCGCCTTCTTCTGCTTCTTCACGCGCTCGGCTTTCCAGCGGCGGTGGACCCAGCAGAACCAGTTGGCCGGGTCGCGGCGGACGGCTTTTTCGTAGGACAAATTCACGTCGCGCATGATGTCTTCGCTGGAGCGCGCGTGGCCGTTTTCGTGCGTGGGAATTTTGTCGCCGACTTCAAGCCGCCATTTCGCGAGGCCGGTGCGGAAGCAGAACGCGGTGTAGAGGTCGCAGCCGTAGCGCAGCGCGAGCACGGCGGGCGCAAGGCCCGTGTCGCAGTCGCGCCCGAGGAACGGCGCACGCAGGCCGCGCGAGCTTTGGTCGCCAAGCAGGCCGAGGATGACGCCGCCACGGTTCATGGCCGTGCGGAGTTCCGTGCCCTCGAAACGTCGCTCGAAGTAAAGGCAGCCGCTGCGTTCGCGCATCTCCTGCATGAGCCGGTTGAGACCGGGCTGCTTCAACGCGCGATAGGTCGTGGCCGTCTGATAATCCGTGCGCAAACTTTGGAACCGCGCGTAAAGCTCGAAGTTGCCAAAGTGGCCGATGGCAAAAACAAAATTCGGCAATGTCACGCCGGGCTGGGAGGCGGGGAGCGGAAGGTTCGGAGCAATTTCAAGATGCGGACGCAAGGCTTCAAAGGTCATGCCCGCTGTCTTGATGGCGCAGATCATGTTCTCACCGATGCGGCGGAAACTTTCCTTGGCGATGGTGTGGATTTCTTCAGCAGATTTTTCCGACTTGAAGGCGAGCGTCAGATTTTCCAAAACCAGCCGGCGGTGCTTGGGTGCAATCACCCACGCCAGCGCGCCGATGGCACGTCCGCCGCGCGCCACCAGCGTGAGCGGCAACGCTTGCACGCAGGCAATGAACAACCGGGCCAGCCAGTAAACAATTATGCTCATCAGCGGAAACAAATTTTGCTCACGCAGTCCTCAAAGCCGTTCGCGCCATTCACAATTTTGATTTCAACGCGCATGAAATAAAACGGCAAATCGCGCCGGTCAATTTTTGGAAAGCGGACGGCATCTTTTTGCGTGGTGACGATCATCTCGGCCTGACGCTTCTTGGCGCGGTTGATGGCGTTGAGAATTTCCTGCTGCGAAAACCGGTGATGGTCGGCGAAGCGTTTGGAATAGACGAGTTCGCTGCCGAGTTTCGCCAGACTGTTCTCAAAACTTTCCGGCTGCGCGATGCCGCTTAACGACGCGACTTTTTTGCCGGCCAGAAACTCCAGCCCAACCCGCTCGCCGGTGAAGACGTCTTCAAAATACAGCGGCTGGTGAACACATTCGATGATGGGTGCGGTGGGATTCAACTTGGTGATGCGCTCGCGCAACGCCGCCGTGTTGCCGTCGCTCTTGGTGATAAAAATCGTGTGGGCGCGCGCGAGGTGCGAGTGCGGCTCGCGCAACGTGCCGCGTGGCAGCAGATGCTCATTGCCGAACGGCTGCTGGCGATCCACCAGCACCACATCGTGACGACGCCCGCGCAAATCCCAGTATTGAAAACCGTCGTCCAGCAGCAGTGTGTCGCAGCCGTATTTTTCAATCGCATAACGCCCGCTCTTCACGCGGTCTTTGTCCACCAGCACGACGACATCCTTGAGATTCGAGGCCAACATGTAAGGTTCATCACCGGCCATTTCAGAATCGAGGAGGAGCGATTTGCCATCGGACACGATACGGGGCGGCGTCTGGTCTTCGCGCAAAAGAATTTTGTTGATCAGGCGGCGATGCAGCGGCGCGGGTTTGGAACGGTAGCCGCGCGAGAGAATGGCGACTTTGCGTCCGGCGTTCTGAAGCTCGCGCGCGAATTTTTCCACGACGGGCGTCTTGCCCGTGCCGCCGACGGTAAGGTTGCCGATGGCGATGACCTGCACGCCGAGCGTTTTGTCGCGGAAGATACGCCAGTTGTAAAGCAGCCGCCGCAGGACGATGGCGACGTGGTAAATTTTTGAGCCGCCGAAAAGAATCACCCGCGTGAAGCGCGCCTTGAAATCGTGGCGCTCCTCGAAAATGACTTCGAGGAAAAACGTTTCAAAGGCTTCCGCCCAGACGACAAATTTTTCGCGCATTGCAGCTTAATGTGCCAAGTCCGAAG
>JBEEMY010000168.1:0-5464 GCA_041192415.1 Verrucomicrobiota bacterium
CCATCGGCGACGCGCTCGTGGTGCTGGCGAACAAGCGTTACCTCATCGAGGGCCAGGGAAATTTTGGCAACATCTTCACCGGCGACCCCGCCGCTGCGTCGCGCTACATCGAATGTCGGTTGACTGAACTAGCGCGCACGGAAGTTTTCAACGATTCCATCACGGATTTCATCCCGAGCTACGACGGGCGCAACAAAGAGCCGGTGACGTTGCCGTGCAAACTGCCGTTGACACTGATGCTCGGCACGGAAGGTATCGCGGTCGGTTTGAGCGCGCGGATTTTGTCGCACAATTTCCCGGAGTTGCTGGAAGCGCAGATTGCCATTCTCAAGAAGCAGCCGTTCAAATGTCTGCCGGATTTCACCACGGGCGGGCTGATGGACGCGCGCGATTATCAGGACGGCAAAGGCTCGGTCAAAGTCCGCGCCAAAATAAAAGTGAAGGACGAATCCACCGTCGTCATCAAAGAAATTCCGCCCACGACCACGACGGAATCGCTCATCGCGTCCATCGAGGACGCGGTGCAAAAGGGCAAGTTGAAGGTGAAATCCATCAACGATTTCACGTCGGAAGATGTGGAGATCGAAGTCCGCTGCCATGCGGGTGTGGACGCGGAGAAGTTGATGGATGCGTTGTATGCGTTCACCGATTGCGAAGTTTCCATTTCCAGCCGCATCGTGGTCATCAAAGACAATCGCCCGGTGGAATTGACCGTGTCAGAAATCCTGCGCGAGAACACCGACCAACTCGTTCGTATCCTCAAACGCGAACTGGAACTGCGCGAGAAAAACCTGCTGGACGAACTGCATTACCGCACGCTGGAACGCATCTTCATCGAGGAGCGCATCTACAAGGCGATTGAAAAATGTAAGACGAACGAAGCGGTGCTGGCGGCGGTGTATGACGGCTTCAAACCGTTCAAAAAGGAACTCGTGCGCGACATCGTGGATGCAGACGTGGAGCGGTTGTTGCAAGTTCGCATCCGCCGGATTTCGCTCTTCGACATCAACAAGCATCGCGAGGAGATGGAGAAAACGAAGGCGGAACTCGCCGAGACGTTGAAAAATCTCAAGGGGCTTACGAAGTATGTCATCGGCCATCTGGAGGCGTTGCTGGAAAAATACGCCAAGGCGTATCCGCGCCTCACGACGAAATCCGCGCGCCACGAGGAGGTGGATGTGAAGGCCGTGGCGTTCAAGTCGTTCAAGGTCGCCTACGACCGCGAGACCGGCTACGTCGGCTACAAAGTTTCTGGGGAGGAATTTAAACTCGAATGCACGAAGTTCGACAAAGTGCTGCTCGTGTTCAAGGATGGCACTTACAAGGTTGCCGAACTGCCGGAGAAACTGTTCGTCGGGCCGGAATTGTTTTTCTGCGGCCTGCCGGATCGTGAAAAAGTTTTCACCTGCGCTTACACGGATCGCAATGCGAGCTACCTGAAACGCTTCACGTTTGGCGGCACGATTATGAACAAGGCGTATTCGTGCATCCCGGAGAAATCGCGCATCCTGTATTTTGCGCCGGAGACGCCGAAGATTCTTTACGTTCGCTACAAGCCCGCGCCGCACCAGAAAGTTTCCCAGCAAACGTGCGAGCCTGAACAGGTGGACGTGAAATCGCCAAAGACATTGGGTCGCCAACTTTCCATCAAGGACATTTCCTCCGTGACCGACGAACCAACGCGCGGCTGGGATGAGAAGGAAGCGACGACGAAAATTGTTTTCACTTAAGTCCGCAGGGCATCACTGGTTTGATTGAAATAAAATGCGTTGTCGGATTCAGTCGCGGTGCTACATTGCCAGCACAAACTAATCCGCCATGAGTGAAGTCAGCAAACCTTTGAAGATGGTGACGTGTCCGGGCTGCGACGCCAAGACGTTCATCCCCGGCGACCTGCCGCCGCTCGCCTCCGAGCCGTGCAAAAAATGCGGCCACGCCATCATGATGCCGATGCAGCTCCGCCAGTTCGAGCTGCGCAGCAAGATCGCCTCCGGCGGCATGGGCGTGGTTTATCGCGCGTGGGACACGACGCTGGAACGGCTCGTGGCCGTGAAGCTGATGAAGAAGGAGTTGCTCGACGACCCGAAGATGCTCGAGAGTTTTTATCTCGAAGCCCGCGCCTGCGCCAAGCTGAATCATACGAACATCATTCACATCTACACGTTCGATGAATGGGAAGGCGAACGTTACCTCGTCATGGAAATTGCGGATCAAGGCAGCTTGGATGCGCGCATTGAAAAACTTCACGTCGTGGACGAACTGCGCGTGCTGGATGTGGGCATCGGAATGTGTTCCGCGCTCGACATGGCGCTCAAATACGACTTGCTGCACTGCGACATCAAGCCGGGAAATATTTTATTCAACGCCGACCATGTGCCGAAGCTGGTGGACTTCGGTCTGGCGCGCAAGACGGATGCGGAAGCGGAAGGCGCGGAGTTCACGCGCGGCACGCCGTATTACGTCGCGCCGGAAAAAATCAAGCGCGAGCCGGAAACTTTTCTGTCGGATATGTATTCGCTCGGCGCGACGCTTTACCACGCCATCACCGGCCATGTGCCGTTCGATGCGCCGACGGTGGAGGAAGTCGTCATCGCGCAAGTCCAGACGCCGCTGACGCCGCCGAACTTGGTGCGTCCGGAAATTTCCCAGGCCACGAGCGATGCGCTCTGCCGGGCGCTGGCTAAAAATCCGGCTGACCGCTTTCTCAACTACGATGAGTTCATCATGGCTCTGGAAGCCGCGCGCAGCCTGCTGCTGCGCTCGCAAACCCAGACGGATGAATCGCAGCAACCCAAGCGCATGACGGGTTGGTGGCGGCGCAAATAAAAAAGGCGAACGTTGCCGTCCGCCTTTCGGGGAAAATTTCTGCGGGAGTTTTATTTGGTTGCCGGTGCTGCTTCTGGACGGTTGGCCTTCTTCGGTTGCTTCGGAGTCTTAACGGTTTCGCTCACGCGGATGACGGTGGCATTTAATTTGCCGGCATCGTCTTTCTTGGCCGAGCCGACCACGGTTTCGCCGACGGTAATTTCCGAAAGGGTCATCGGCTTCCCGCCTTTGGTGATTTTGGTTTCGGAGGTGATGTTGACGACCGTGGTTTCGACCGTGAGCGTCATCGCCGCAGTGTCCACAGTGGAAACGCTTCCATGAAACGTCTGTCGGGAAATTTTTGGCGGAGCCGCAGGGATGACCGGCGCGGCGGGCTTGCTGGGTTTATCTTCAGCGCGGACGGCGGCGGGCACTGCGATTATTGCGGCAAGGGTGAGGCTGAAGAGTGTGAGCTTGGCGATTTTATTTTTCATTTCAGTTTGGTTGGGGCTTCGGTTTCTACTGGCCGGACAACGCAAAAGTTTTTGAAAAAATTACCACGCGCCTTCGGTCAGCAGTTCCGTGAGGTTGCGGGCGAAATCTTCGGCGAGCAATGGCAAGGCTTGACGTTCGGAACTGGCTAGATCGGAACCGATGTGAACCAACGTGCGCGCCATCACGTCGCGGTCGAGAATCAATTTGCCGGAGCTGCGTTCGCGGGCGGTGACGTGGACGGTGGCTTCGATGCGGAAATTATTCGGCGTGACCACGTCGCCGCCGGAGTAGCCCATGCCGAGGCGGCGGTATTGGCGCACGATGCCGGTGACGACGACATCGCCAGTGCCGCGCGTATCGAGGTGATAGGTGGCATCGGTCTGGAGGCGTTGGCGCACGGCTTGTGTGAACGAATCGCCGAGGCGCGGCTGGAGCGTCTGATTGTTGAAGGGCAGAACTTCCACGGACTTGTCGTCGGACTCCATCACGGGGCCGAGGTGGTAGCTGGCGCAGCCGGTCATCACCAATGCGGCCACGGCTGGGAGAAAAAATTTCAACGCGCGCATGATGTTATTTTTCCGACGGGGTTTGCAGGCGCGGTTTCAAAACGTCAATGCGCTGGCGGGCTTGCGCGGCGAGCGGGGAGTTGGCATCGAGTTGCAGCACGTCGTTGTAATAAACAACCGCGCCGGCCCATTTGCGGTTGGACTCGTAGTATTGCGCGACCTTGAAACTGCCGCGCACCTGCTCGGCCTTGAGTTTGATGATGGCTTTTTGCGCGGCGGCCACGCGTTTGTCGTCGGGATAAACCGTCGTGAAATCGGTGTAGGCGGCGATGGCTTTGGAGGCGGAGCCCTGGTCGTATTCGGCGGTGTCGGCTTGCTTTTCCCAAGCCGCACCCGCGCGATACATGGCATCGGCGGCGATATCGGCCTGATCGTGATAACGGTCGGCAGCCAGTTCAAAGGCGCTCACGGCGGCAGGAAAATCTTTTTGCTTCTCTCGCGCCGCCCCAAGGTTCAACTGCGCGTGTGGTGCAACCTCGCTGTAAGGGCCGCTGGCCACAATTTTATTGTAGAGCTTGGCGGTCTCATCCATCGAAGGATAGAGCGGAAGGACGTTGAAGATGCGGAACCATTGGCCGCCGAGAAAGCGGTTGGCGATTTCGTATTGGCGGAGGAGCACTTCGTTGTATTGGCTGCTCTTGGGATATTTTTCGATGATGCTCTGGTAGGCGTTGAAAGCGGCTTCGTCTTTGTGCTTGGCTTCCAGGCAACGGCCCACGAGGTATTCCGCGCGCGGGGCGTAGTCCGACAACGGCCAGACGCGCAAGACGCGATGCGCCGCGTGCAAGGTGGTGGAAAAATTCTTTTCTTTGAACGCGTCTTCCGCGACTTGCAACTGCTCCTTGGCGCGCGGGCGCTGCCACTTGCCGTTCTCGCCGTAGGTTTCGTAATACCAACCTTCGCCCGGCATATAAACCAGCGGCGCGGGTGAGCGAAAGGGCGTCAACGCGAGCAGCGTGACGACAAAAATCCAAAATGTCAGACGGCTTGCCATATAGGTTCAAACGGTATCGGCCTGCTCCGGCCAAGTCAAAATCATTCAGCCCCGGAATACAATCAGCACGCCGTAATCCGTCACAATTTTCTGGATGCCTACGTCAAAATGTTCGTAGTTGATCGTGTGCACCCCGATGAGGTTCGTCTCCGTGACTTGGTTTAAAAATTCGGAGACCCGCTCGTCGAAATGATCGTGGCCGGACTCGACACACTGCGCGTGGCGGATGGTGTGGATGCGGTCCAGGATGTCGTGGAAGTCGGTTTCCGAATCGACGCGCACGCGCTCGACCGCCGTCATGATGCGGCCGATGACGCGCTGCTTGCGGTTGGCGGACGGGTTCGGGCGGCCGTCGGGCAGCGTGTCCAGGCCGTGCAGGTAAGGCAGCAAGTCCTTGTTGATGAAGGCGAAGAGGTCGCCCGTGCGGCCCTGCAACTGCTGGCGCTTCCAGCCGACAAGCTGGCCTTCGGGGGTGCGGTCCTCGCGTTCGACATGGCAGGGCGCGGCCCAGTCCTGCCAGCGGTACGGCGCCTGCAGCGCGGGCGTGAAGTCCTCGCCCACCGCGTCGGCCTCGTCGCGGGCCTTGTTCTCCTGGGCGTCGAGG
>JBEEMY010000169.1:0-5463 GCA_041192415.1 Verrucomicrobiota bacterium
GTCCAAAACCTCCAGCGTCCATCGTCCCTCCGGACTCGTGCCATTGATGCTGCTGATGTCCTGCTCGGGGAGGTAATAGAGATTGCTCGTCACCACCACGGCGTTGGTGACGTAGTTCGTCACGGCGGAAAAACTGCTCAACACAAAAGAGTCCAGCAGCATTCCGGGGGCAAGCCCGTCCAGTTGCAACGTGTATGAATTTGTCGTGGCGACAAACACGATGGTATTTGTCTGCCAGTTGGTGTTGGCACCATAAAATAGATTGGTCGTCACGCCGCTCAATGAGGCTCTGGCTTTTGCCAAATTTTGCGGCGACGCCACAGATGAATCATACTTGCCGCCGATTCCGGCATTGTAGATGGCTTTTATTTCGGAAGCTGAAAGATCGCGTTTATAAAGCGTAGGCTCATCAATCAGACCCCAGAAATATCTACCACCACAACCGCAGTAGGTTCGACCATCATCCGAGCCGATACCAAGATAACTGCTGGGGTTCATGGAGATGAGGTTGCCAGATGCAGCCGCAGAATTACCCGCCGGCACACCATCAATATACAGTTGTATTTTAGTGCCATCATATACACCGGCAATATGATGCCAGACGTTAGAGGTAACCGTTATGCCACCGCCATTGGCCGATGAAATCAAAGACGAACCACTGGTGGTATCCACATAAAAATTCACGCCATTCCGACCACCAAACCCATAGGAAATTTCCACCCCATAATGATCGGTATCCACCAAACCTTGAATGGCGCTCATCGTGTTGTTCGAGTTGGCAAACATCCAGAAATCAATCGTTATCCGGTTGCCCAGTAAATTCATATTGGTATAGGCGGGAACTTTTACAAACTGAACCGCACCATTAAAATTAAACGCCTGATTGACCTTGCCCGCAACGAAGTTGGCCCCATTCGTCGTAAAGCCATTGTTGCTGCCAACTGAATCAGTGGCGTTATTGTCACCACGCCAGAAAGCCAAAGCCCCGGGGCCGCGATAGGCATATCTTAAAACATTAGATACACCAACCACCGTGGGCACAGTTCGCCTCACCGTTCCAGCTGCCAAAGCCATGAAACGGCTGTTACTGACGCTGCCAGACGCGTTAGTCGGGTCGTTGACTACGCTCACCTGATTGCTGGCCACCAGCCAACTATCAACATTGCTTCCAGAAGTGTAACTGCCCGCAGTCGTTGCTTCCAAGGTGCTGAAATTTGTAGTCGCAGCATTGGTGAAGAACGTGATGTTCGTCGTGATGAAATAATTCGTATACGTCACCGGCACAAACGGCGGCGGGGCGAATTTTATCGGCGTGGTCGTCAGGTTCGTGTTCTCGGTCAAGCTCAAGAAGGCGTAGTTCGTCTGAATGCCGCCGGCCGTGTAAACCCACGCCGTCTGGCGCGGGCTGGGGCCGTATTGATTGATGACGATGGTCAGGTAAGTCGAGTTCGCCGATATGCCCGGCGGCGGGAAGCTTACGAGGATGGTGTTCGGAGCGGTATTCTGGGCACCGCCACCCAGCGATGGATTGTTCGTCAGGCCGGTGTCGTAAATCAAATACGCCGGGTCAACGGTCTGCCCGTAATACACCGTCATCTCGTCCGGTGCGGTGTAGAAATTGTAGGTGATGGGGAACGTGCCGTGCGTGATGCCGATGTTCACCGAATTGGTGTCCGCCTGCGAACCGCCATTCGCCGTTTGGTTGATGATGTTTGTGGTGATGACGGTCACGCCGCAGCCGTTGGTGCTCGTCCCGCCACGATTTTCCATCAGCAGATAACGCGTGCCGTCTGGACGGGTCAGGTGAAACACCAGATCAGAAATGCGCGGGTGATCCACGCGCAGGCCGATTTGAAAATCAAAAATCGTGTTCGTGTCCGTGACATACTGATAATCGTAAGTCACTGCGTCGTCTTTCAGCGGCAGCACGCCGGATGAATTCCAATCCACCACTTGAACCGCCGAGGCGTCGAAGGACAGAATTGCGCCAATCAAAACATCGTGCGGAACCGTGTCCGGATTATAGAGGCCGACGAAGTAACGATCCGGCACGAGTGGCGGGCCGACGGATACGGAATTGCCGGGCAACGTGCCCGTCGGATAGGTGCCGACAGCACAGTTCGTCAGCAGCGTGATGTAATTCGTCTCCGCCAACGTCGGCGTGTCGCCCTGCTTCACGGCCAGCACGATCGGCGGCGAAGAAGTCGGTGGCAGATTCGTGGCCACCACGAGCAGGTTGGTGTAGCCGACGGGCACATCAATGTAATCGTAGAACCAGCCTTGCGGCGGCACGGTGACGATTACGGAAAATGGAATTTTCCGCAAATCGCGGTGCGGCTCAATCTTCATCTGGAAGCCGGTGATGGCGCCGGTCTGCGTGTAGCTATTATCCACTTCGTTCAGCAACCACACTCCGATGGCTTTTTTGCCGCGAAAATCATTCAGCGAACCCGGCCCGTCCGTGTGCCGCACGCCCACGATGTCGCCGCGCGCGCTGTCATCGTAAATAAATTCCTGAGCGGGCGTCACCGGGCCAAGGCCGTCGTGGTTATTCAAAATGGAACTGACGTTTTCATGCGACAGTCCGCCGAAGAGATCGCCAAAATTTTCGTGGTTAAATGTGTTCGTCACGATGACGCGGCCAACATCCACCGACGAGAGGCACAAGCCGAGGACGTAGGTCACGCCGGGATGCGCGTTGTTGCCGTCCGGAATTTCCTGCGGCACGCGCAGGCCGTTGACATAGACATTGCCCTTCGAATCCGTCGTGCTGAATGCTTTGTCGCTGAAGATAGGCACGAAGGCATATTGCCCCGCCATCTGATCCTGACACTGCACGCCGATGTAATAAATCTGGTTCGCCGTGGAATTGCTGAACACCACAAACTCCGAACCGCCGCGACCGATGGCCGAGCCGCAGCCGTTCGTGTTGAAGAGGCAGTTGGAAACCACCGTGAAATTCAAATTCGTGAGCAGCGCGGCATTCACATCTGGTGCGCTCGCCACGAGCATTTCCAAATCTGCCTCCGTCCGCGTGCTGTTATCCGTGGAGCCTTCAAACACGCCTTCGCGCGGCGTGGCGTGCGTGGCTGGCAGGAAGATGATGAACGCCGCGTTGGTGAACGCCGAGTTCGTGGCCGCGAACGTATTGGTCACCACATAAAAATGCCACTGGTTCAACTGACCGACGTGGAAAACGGAGTTGGTGAAAAATCCGTAGGCCGGCGCGATGGCGAGGTCGTTCGTGTTCAGCCACGGCGCGTTCGCCCCGGCGATCTGGTTGAAATAAATCCCGTTGGTCGAAGGTAGAAAATCAACGTGCGGCACGGACGTCGTCGTCGGCTGCGGCGAAAGTCCGGTCACGCTAAAACCGTTCGTGTTGTTGCCGTCGCCGCTGGTGATGACGAGGGCGAAATCCTGCACCACATTCGTCTGCTCCAGCGTCACCGCGTTCACGTTGACCGCCTTGCCATAAACCGTGATGGAATAATTGGTGCCGAGCGTGGGCGAGAGATAGATGTTCTCCACGTTGTTGATGTTGTCCGAAATGGAATTAGAACTGCCCGCGACGGAGAACGGCGGCGTGCCGGACTGGGAAAAATTATTTCCGCGAAACACCTGGCCGTTGCCGAGGTTGGTGATGACGAGGTCAAGGTCGTTGACGAGCTTGAGCGCGGCGGCGGGATTGCCCGGCGGGTCCGTCCACGCGAGCGTCACGCGCATCGGCTGCGCGCGGCCAATGGCGCTTGGGATAGTCACGTTGTAAGTCCGGCTGCCGCCCGTGGCGAGCGCGTTCGTCGGGCTTTGATCCACGAACCACGCCGCCTTGTTCGTCGTGGTGGTGGAAAGATTCGTCAGCGAAAGCGGAATGGAATTGGAAAGTTTTACGAGTCCCCAGCCTTGATAATTAATCGTGTTCGTCACCGCGAATTTGTAACTGCCGTTCACGCGCGCGCCGTTGATGAGCATCGCCTTGAGCAACGCCGGGCTGGGCAAGGTTTGCAAACGGTTCGTGAAAAAATCCTGCATACACGCCAGCACGCCGGACACCGCCGGGGTCGCCATGCTCGTGCCGCTTTCGTAGCGGTAAAAATTTACATTGCCGGCTCCGCTGATGGAGTTGTTCAAGTTGCTCATCACTTCCAACTGGTTGCCGAGGTCGTTGGTGGTGACAACCATTTCCACCACGTCAAACGTGATGGACTTGTTGGTGTAAGGATCGCCGATGGCGTAGCTGATGCCGCCGTTTTTCAAAATTGAAATGTCCGTGATTGTGCCGCCGCTGTCCGGCGGAATCGCCACGCCGGTGCCGGTCTTGAAAATGTCGTAGGTGGACGGCACGGCTGGATTGGGAATGCCCGTGCGCGAAACATAGATCGGGAAATTCGTCGGGAGCGGGTTCGGCGACTTGTTGTTCCGGATGATCTGGATGCTCACGCTCACCGCATTGATCGGAATCCCAAAGGAACCGAAGGCCAGCGTGTTCGTTTTGACGAAGTCGTTGTTGACCGTGTTGCCGTGATAGTTGGTAATGTTGTAAAATGCTTTCTCGTCCCACATGCCACCACTCGGGCGCGTGGAAATGGTGAACGTTCCCGGTGCCACCACGTCCGGCTTGAAGCGTCCGTAAGCGCCTTCGGTGTCAATGCCCACGTTGCCGCGCGAAGAATAACCAGCGACTTGAAAACCGCTGTCCGTCTGCGCCGTCCAAATTGCGTTCGACGAACCATCCAGCGCGGTGACGATGTTTGTGATGTTGCGCCCCTCTTCCAACGCGCCAACCGTGATGACATTTTTCGCCGTGGCGGGCGAGGCGATGCTGTCCGGCGAACCGCCGCTGCCCGCGTCATTGCCGCCGCCTTCGTTGCCGCCCGCAAAAACGAACAACACCGGCTGCGGCCCGGTCATTTCCGGCAGCGCATCGCGCATCGCCGCGTCGTAGCTCGCGGCGGGCAAATCGTATTCATTGTCGCCGGTGTAGCGCCAACTGTTGTTCGAGATGAGCGCGTTCGTCAGCGCCGGAATCTCCTGCAACATCCGTTCACTCACATAAACATTCGTATCGTTCGCGCCGAGAAAGCCCACGGAATACAATCTTGCATCCGGCGCCTTGCCGCGAAATTGTGTCGCGTAAGCGTGGCCGTTCGTCATCAGCGAACCGCGCGCGTTCGTCACCGTCGTAGACATTGCGCCATTGCCCGCGATGATGCCGGCGACATGAGTGCCGTGACCGTCAATGTCCACCACGCTGTTGGAGAAAGCTCCCACCACGCGCGTCACGCCACCGTTGGTTGTGAGCAGAAAATCGGGATGCGTCGAGTCAATGCCCGTGTCGTTCACCTCCACCAAAACATTCGAGCCGGAGAGTCCCAGATAATTCGTCGCCGTGATGCTCGTCGAAGTCTGCCCCACGGCCGGACGCGACAAATCATTTGCCACCGCGCGACGATATGCCGCCGCCAC
>JBEEMY010000170.1:0-5450 GCA_041192415.1 Verrucomicrobiota bacterium
GAATCTCTCGCCGTATCAGACGACCGCGCTGATTTCCATCGCGCCGAAATCCACGGCCAACGTGGCGAACGGCCCGCGCTTCGTGCAGGTCAGCATCAAGCCTGACGCAACTTACAAAGCGATGAATCCTTCGACCGACCGTGTGTTCATCCTCGACCAGATGCTCACGCATGATTTGTGGCAGACGCGCTATTTCCCGACTTCATCCGAAGCGTGGAGCACGTTCGCGAATCGCGATTCCGGAAACACCGGCGTCAAAAATCTCGCGCGCTATGCGTTCGGCTTGAACGCTTCGAACCCGGTCGTGACGAACGGGCTGCCGCGCTATGAATTTATCAGCAACCATTTGAGCGTGACCTTCCGCCGTCCGCTCACCGTGACGGATTTGGATTACGTCGTGCAAGTTTCCGACGACCTCATCAACTGGAGTTCGCTCGTGAACGATGTCGAGCCGTTCACGCTGCCGACCACGAGCAGCAACGATGTCGAATCCGTTTCGTTCCGCAGCAAAGCGCCCGTGACCGGAACGCCGAAACAATTCATGCGCGTTGTGCTGGAACCGCGCTGAACGAAATTTTTTGAAACTGATTTTTAACGACTGATGAAATTGTCCGCACCCATCGCCTGCGTTTGCGCCGTCTTAACGGCGGGCATTTTGCTGTCGGCTGGCTGCGGCAAGAAGGCTCCGACGAATGTGCTTGCGCACGTCGGCAGCGAAGTCATCACGGTGGAAGATTTTCAGGCCGAGCTGCAACGGCGCGGCGCGAACCGCCAAGCCGTGCTGCCGCGTGAGCAGTTGCTCAACGAAATGGTCGCCCGCCTCACGCTGGTGCAACGCGCGAAAAATTCCGGGCTGGAGAAAGCGGACGATGTGCGCCGCACCGTCGAGGAAGTGCTGATCGCCAAGCTCAAGGAAAAGGAACTCGAACCGCAGCTCGCCGCCGTGACCGTTTCGACGAATGAAATTCGCGCGGCCTACGCGCAGGATGCCGCCCGTTTCACCACGCCCGCCAAGACGCACCTCGCCATTATTTTCATCGCCGCTGACACGAAGACGGATACAAATCGGCTCGCGGAACTTTCCGCCCGCGCCCGCGAAGCGCGGCAAGCGGCGCTGGCTTTGCCGGCGACGGAAAAAGGTTTCGGCACTGTTGCTGCCGGATTTTCGGATGACCAGATCAGCCGTTATCGCGGTGGTGAAGCGGGCTGGTTCACCTCGGATGAATTGTTCGACCGCTGGCCGAAGCCCGTCATCACGGCTGGTTTGGTGCTGAAAGAAGTCGGCAGCATCAGCGCGGTGCTGGCCACCGCCGAAGGATTTTATCTGGTTAAAAAAATGGATGAGCGCGTCGCCGTCGTGTCGCCGCTGGCGCAAGTGTCGGGCGGCATCCATCGCCAGTTGCTCACCGCCAAGTTGGATGCGGTGGAAAAAAACTTTCAAGCGTCGCTGCGCACGGCGGCGAACGTGCAGACGGATTTAATTTTGCTCGGAACGATTGCCTATCCAACCCAGACGGTCGCGAACGCCATGAGCATGACGCCGCCGGCCCTGCTGCATACACCCTGATTTAATTCATGAAATTATCCTCCTCCTTCCAACGCCTCGCACCGATGAAGTTTGCGGCGCTGATGTTGACCGGCGTGCTGGCGCTGCCCGCGCTGCTGTCGGCGGCCTCGCCGAACATCACTGGCACGAGCGCCAACGTCACTATCAATGACGCGCAGACTTCCGCCATCTTTGGCTCGGCGAACATCATCGAGGGCGACACGAATGTGCTGACGGTCTATGTGGATTACGGCCCGACGAATTATGGCACGGTGATTCCATTGCCCGCCGGCATGGTGCAGAGCGGCACGAATTATTTGATCGCCGCCACCAGTGGCAACGCGGCGGAGGCGATTCTCAATCAACTGACCTTCACGCCCATCGCCAACCTGATTCCCGTGGCGAACACGTCCAACGTGACGTTTCACGTTTACATCATTGATGCCAGCACGAACAGCAACACCTCCGCGACGCGCACCACGACGTTGCATATTTATTCCACGAATGATGTGCCGGTGTTGACCGCGTCTGGCACGACGAACATCACGGACAAATTCACCAACGCCATGCCGTTCCAAAATGTCACCGTCAGCGAGGTGGACAACGGCGGCGTGCAGGCGCAGACGTTGCGCGTCAGCGTGACGGACACGAACAACGGCTACCTCATCACGAACAGCGCGAGCGCCGGATTCGTAAGCAATAATTTCACCTACACCGTCACCGGCACGCCCGCGCAGGTGCAAGCGGCGGTGCGCGGACTGACGTTTGTGCCGGTGGAAAACTACATTCCCGTCGGTCGGGTGGCGACGAACGCGTTCACCATCATTGACTCGGATGGCATCGGCAGCGCGACCAATCGTGCGGTGAAAGTGCTGGTCACTTCGATCAATGACGCGCCGGACTTGACCGGCATCACGACCAACCACATCGGGGTGCAGACGGGACAAAGCGCGCTGCCGTTTTCCGTGCTGACGTTTGTGGAGTCGGATCAGAACACAAATTTAAGCATCACCACGGGAGAAAACGTTAGCTGGACAATCACGTTGAGCGGGCCGAGTCCGCTCGGCAGTTTGGAAGTGAACGGCAACAGCATCGGCACAAATTATTTTAGCGCAAGCGACCCGGATGCGGCCACGGCGGCGTTGCGCAATATGTCGTATCGCGCGCCGACGTTGACGATTGCCGGCACGAACGTTCTCACCGTCACCATCACCGCGAGCGACGACCACGGCAGTTCGCTGACCACCAACATTTATCTCGATTTGTTTTCCGTCACGATTGCCTCGGGACTTTCCGGCGCGCAATCTGGCCAGACGGTGAATGACAACACCACCATCGCGCTGTTCAACAAGGTGAACATCCAAAGTTTCAACGGCGCGCCCATCACCGTGCGCGCGAGCCTCGGCGGCGGCGCGACGAATGACATCCAAGGTTCGTTGATCAATCTCGGCGGCTTTGTGCGGACGACTTCGCCCACCGCGCCGTCCAGCTACGAATTCAGCGGCACGAGCGAGTCGGCCACCGCCGGAATTCGCGCGCTGCTGTTCCAGCCCACGCCCAACCGCATCAACGGTTCCAGCACGGATTTGGTTCGCTGGAATCTGGTCATGGTGGGCGAAGGCGTGACGAACCAGACGACCACCGTGCAGGTATTTCCGGTGAACGATGTGCCGACCATCACCGGTATCTCGCCGCTCGTGACGATCCAGGATAACGAAACCGTGCCACCGTTTTCCACCGTGTTGATTGGCGATGCCGATGAAGGCGGACAACAGCCGGTGATCGCCACCATCACGCTCGACGTTGCGGCCAAAGGCGGTTTCAGCACGAACAGTTTGATTGCTTCCGGTTTCGCGAGCGGCGGCGGCAGCTACACTTACTCCAACTCGGCGGCGAATGTTTCCGCCGCGATCCATCAGCTCGTGTTTGTGCCGGCCCCGAACCGCGTGCCGGTCGGCCTGACGGAAATCACCACGTTCAACATCAACTTGAACGACCAGCACGGCGGCATCATCGCCAACAACAGCACCGCCGTGCGCGTGTCGTCGGTCAGCGGTTTGCCGGTCATCAGCGTGCCGTCGCCGCAGCCGGTTTCAATTCCGTCGGGCACAAATATTTTTCCGTTCCAGCAAGTCAGCGTGTCGGATGCGACGACCTTGAAGGTCAGCCTGCGGATTAATAACACCGCGCAAGGAACTTTCAAAACGGCGAGCGTTACGGCGGCGGGCTTCACAAATTTGGGCGGCGGTTATTATTACAAGGCTGGTGCCGCGACGAACATCACCGCCGCGCTCGCGCTGCTGGATTTTACGCCGAGTGTGAATTTGCCGCTGGGCGCCGTGATTAATTTCACCATCAGCGCGACGAACACATTGCCGAACAACGCCACCGCCAGCCACGCCATTGTTTTGCGCACGGTGCAGAATTCTTTCATCGTCACCAAGCTCACGGACTACGACCCGGCGAATCCGCCGTCCAGCGGCCAGCAGAACGGCACGCTCCGCAAAGCCATCGCCGACGCAAAAAATAACGACCACATCACGTTCGACATCCGCTCCGCCATTCCCGGTCAGCCGGATTATCCGGCGGTCATCCACCTCGTTGCGCCCATCGTGCTGGACAACAATCTCACCTTCGACGGCCCCGGCGCCGAACGCCTCACCATCAGTGGCGACTCCGATGTGAACGGCACGGCGGACGTGCAACTGTTCACCGTCAACGCCGACGTCACGATGAACCGGCTCGCGTTCACGAAAGGCCACGCGTCGTTCGCGGGCGGCGCGTTTGAAGTCACGCCGTTTGGCGATCTCACGTTGAGCTATTGCAACATCACCGAATGTTCCGCCGATGTCTGGGGCGGCGGTGTGGATGTGGATCAGGGCAGCCTTGCGATGGATCATTGTTTGGTGGCGAACAATCGCACGAGCATCGCACTGGGGCAGGGCGGCGGCGGCGTTTCGCTCTACACTTACTGGCCGTGCAGTATCGTCAACACCACCTTCGCGACGAATCGGCAGGATGCGTTTGTCGGCCTCGGCGGCGGCGCGCTCTATGCGGAGACAGCGGACGCAGGCATGGAACTGTCCGTTCCCGTTTTGAGCTGCACCTTCCGCGACAACCGCGACGCGGCGACCAATGGCTCCTCCATCCGCCCGAACGTTTTCAACACGGTTGTGAAGTTACAGAATTCCATCCTCGCTGACGGTCAGGGGAAAAACATTGAAATGGATTTGAGCGGCGCGGTGCTGTCGTTCGGCGGAAACATTTCTGATGATTCCACCGCCACAATTTTTTCAGCGGGCGGCGCGGCGACGAACACATTTATTTTTCACACGCCGGCTGATCAAGTGAACGTCAACGTCACCAACCTCCTCGCCTTGCTCGCGGCGAACGGCGGGCCGACGCCGACCTACGCGCTCACGCCGGGCAGCAGCGCGATTAACGCGGCATATTCCAACACGCCTGCCGCCACGTTTTACTCCAAGCTCGGCACGGATCAGCGCGGATTTTTCCGCGACGCCACGCCGGACATCGGCGCGTTTGAGCGCAACGCTTCGCAGCGCGTGGTGATCCAGGAATTGCGCGCCAATCCCGCACCGCCGAACACGAACGACGAGTTCATCGAAGTTTATGTCCCGCGCGATTCCGCCGCGCTCGACCTCGGCGGTTTCAAAGTTCTCGTGGACGGCGTGCTGCGCCACACGTTCACCAGCCAGCCGTTGCAACCCGGCGAGGCCGTGGTGTTATTTTCGGCGGGCGCAGTCAACACGGCGTTGCCCTCCGGCGTTTATAGCCAGACAGCGGCGGGCAGTTTGACGATGGACAACGCGGGCGGCGTGGTGACGTTGCTCAACGCCTCGAACCAAACTGTGTTCGTCGCGGATTACGTCAGCGCGTTCACTTC
>JBEEMY010000171.1:0-5449 GCA_041192415.1 Verrucomicrobiota bacterium
CCACCTTTGACTCGTGCCATACGAAAATAGTTAAGTTGTTACGACGTGATTAATTACATTCCTGGGAGGAAGCGTCGGCGTACTCGTGCAGTAAGCGTAAGCGACATAGTGCGGCGTTTTGCTGAGCGCTGTGAACCGCTCTGTTTTGCATTGAAATGATTCTGGCCAATCTCCATCGCAACGCCGACACCGCGAAAAAAGTCGTCGCCGCCGTAATCCCGCAGATTCCCGCCGAACCGAATTGGAAAGCGCACTCTGCACTCAACCACGCCTTCCTCACCGATAAAAAATTCTGGCCGAAGAAAACCGTGGCGGAACTGAAGCCGATGCTGGCGAAGTATTTGTAAGTTACCAGCCGCCAACCGACCAGCGTCACCTTACCCGACCAAAAAAAATCCGGTTTGCGATTGACCGGCTACGGGGGTTCTGTCGAAATGATAGAACATCATTTTTTAGCTAGATGCCGAGAACTCCACTTAAAAACGGGAATGGCGCGACCCGCACGGGCGCGAACAAATACGACGCGCACCACAAGGTTCTGTCGCAGACTTACGGCGCCTTCGCCGACTTGCGCCGTGAACTTTCTGATTCCAAAAACACCGTCACCGAGCGTGAGGAGATTTTGCGCACGTTCGCCGCGTGCCCGGATTCGCAGCGCGCGTGGCTGGCGCTGGAAGATTATTTTGAGAAGCTCTCGCTCTCGCGCAAAGATTTTCCGGCGACGGACTGGTGGACCAAGCTGCTCGCCGTGACCGGCAAGGCGCGCCTCGAAGAACTCGCTTTTCTATTTCTCCGCGCGAAACGTTCCGTGCCGCCGGAATTACAGCCGCACGCCAGCCCCGACCGTTTTGCCCAAGCCGAGGAAGCCGAGCAGGAGCAGCGGCTCGTCAAGGAATTGGAAAACTGGCTCGCGCCCGCCGCCCCGTTGCACCTCGACACGCCGCGCGCGACGTTGCGCGTGGTCTGCAAACCGCAGCCGGATGAATCCGATCCGTCGCGCCACCGGTTGTTGCTGCAATTTCTCCTGCTGCGTCCGCGCACCGGCGAAAAGGCGCGTTCGTTGCATGACCTCGTGGACCTCGTCGTCCGCGCGGCGCACGAACAGGAATTGTTTCGTCCGTGGGATTGGGAATTCATCCAGTGGATTTACGACACGCACCGCGAACGCGCCGGACATGAGAATTCGCTCCTGCTCACCGATGCGGAACTGCTGCAATGGCTCGCGCGCTGGGGCAACACGAACCGGCTCGAATTTGTCGGCACCGCCCAGCCCGTGCATTTTCACGGCGAGGTCATCACGCTCACGCCACGTCTGGAGAATGGCGACCAGGAACTTTCTTTCACACACCACATCGCGTTGCCGGGCGGAAAACTTGCGCCGGTGAATGAGGCAAAGTTTTTTAATCGCCAGTCGCCCATCGCGCTCATCGGCAATACATTTTTCCTGCTCCGCAATGCGCCGCCGAACGGCGTGCTGAAATATCTCGCGCAGAAACCGTCTGTGCCGGTGCGGCGGTTGAGCCATCGGCTGCTGCTGCATTTGCGCAAGTCGCAGACGAATCACGGCGTGGATTGGGATCAATTGTGCGTGGCGCATCCCGCCGCGCCGCAGTTTGTTTTTGAATTGCTGAACGACACGGTGCAGTTGCGGCTGCTCGCAAAAAGTTTGCGCGACAAGAGCACTTGGGTTTGGAACGGCCACGAATGGACGCCGCACAACCGCGCCATTAAGCCGGGTGACAAGCCGGAAATCCTCGACGACCCGCGCCTCGAACCCGCCGTGACTTGGCTGCGCAAACTTGATTGGTTCATGCAGGAGCCGGGCTTGTGGATTGGCGATGCGAACGAAAATTTTCTCGGTCTGCTCGCCGATGCGTGGGCTTCCAAACCGGTCGAAGCAGAATTTCTTGGCAACCCGGCGTTCCACCATTTGTTCCTGCGTCCGCGTCAGCTCAAGCCGCGCCTCGTGGTGAAGGGCAGCGGCATTGACTGGCTCTCCGTGAGCGCCGAGTGGGAAGCGGAAGGCATGAAACTTTCCAAGGCCGACCTTGAACGGCTCGCTGCCGCGACGAGCCGCTTCGTGAAATTACCCAATGCCGGCTGGGTGGAACTCGATACCGCCGCCGTGCAGGGCGCGCATGAAATCATGGCCGACATGGGCGTGGATGGTTTGATGGCCGTGCCGCAAAAAGTAGGTTTGGAACACGTCGCGCATCTCGGCGAAAATGAATTCACGCGCTTTGCTGATTCGCCGGAAGCGCAGGCGCTGCGCGAACGCGTGCGCGATTTCAAGGGCGTGCCGGCAGCGGAACTGCCGAAGCAGTTGCAGGCGGAATTGCGTCCGTATCAGAAAGACGGCTTTGATTTTCTCGCGCATCTCGTGCGCGTGCGGCTCGGCGGAATTCTGGCCGACGACATGGGTCTCGGCAAAACGTTGCAGACGTTGACGTGGTTGGCGTGGCTCAAGGAACAGAATAAAAAAGATCCAAAGCCCTCGCTCGTCATCTGCCCCGCGTCCGTGTTGCACAATTGGCGGCGCGAGGCGGAGAAATTCACGCCGGACATGAAAGTGCTCGTCCTCGAAAGCGGCGCGGCGCGGCACAATTTGCGGAAGCAAATTCCGCAGCACGATCTCATCGTCACCAACTACGCCCTGCTCCGCCGCGACTTGGAAGAATTCCACAAGTTTGCTTTCCGCGCCGTCATTCTTGACGAAGCGCAGTTCATCAAAAACCCCGGCGCGCAGGTCACGCAGTCAGTGAAGCAGTTGAAGTGCGAAAATAAAATTGCGCTCACCGGCACGCCGCTGGAAAACCGGCTGCTGGATTTGTGGAGCATCGTGGATTTCATCCAGCCCGGCTACCTCGGCAATCAGGATCAATTCCTCGACACCTACGAACCCAAAGGCGGCGAGAATGCGGAGGCTGAACAACGCATCGCGCGCCGCCGTTTGTCCGCGAAGCTGCGTCCGCTGCTCTTGCGCCGTTTGAAAAAACACGTCGCGAAAGATTTGCCCGACCGCATCGAGGAACGCCGTGATTGTCCGCTCGGTGAGGAACAACGGAAACTTTATCTCGCCGAGTTGCGCCGCAGCCGCGATCAGGTGATGAAAGCTGTCGAGACGCAGGGCTTGAACAAATCCAAGATGCACGTCCTTGCCGCGCTCACACGGTTGCGCCAGGTGTGCTGCCATCCCGCGCTCGTTGGCAGCAACACCGCGAGCGGCAAGACGGACACGCTGTTTGAATTGCTCGACCCGCTCATCGCCGACGGTCAGAAAGTTTTGGTCTTCTCCCAATTCGTGCAGATGCTCGAACTCTTGCAGAAGGAATGTAAGGCGCGCAACATCCACACGCACATCCTCACCGGCCAGACGAAAGACCGCCAGTCCGTCGTGAACGATTTCCAAAAAGAAACCGGCGCGTGCGTATTCCTCTTGAGTTTGCGCGCGGCGGGAACGGGCTTGAATCTGACGAACGCCAGCTACGTTGTCCTCTATGATCCGTGGTGGAATCCAGCGGTCGAGGCGCAGGCCATTGACCGTTCGCATCGCATCGGCCAGACGCAGACGGTGAATGCTTATCGCCTCATCGCGCCCGGCACGGTGGAAGAAAAAATCTGGGAACTGCAACAGAGCAAAGCGCAAACCATCGCCGATGTGCTGGGCGAAGAGGGTTTCGCCCGCAGCCTCACGGCGGTGGATTTGGAATACCTGTTTGCGGAGGAGTGAAATGCAATCGCCATCCAATTTCAATTTTGGCTGGCTGAAAAAAATTTCCGCCGGGCATCTGCCCATCATCCTGCTCATCGCGCTGGCGTTGCGGTTGCTTTACGCGTTTCAAGCGGATGGCAACGCGTTCGGCAATCAGAACGATGGCATGGAGGCTTACGAAGTCGCCACGCACTACGAAGCTGGCGAAGACCGCGCGCAATACTTGAGCCACGCCAATTGCAACCAGAACTCCAAGCTGCCCGGTGTTTTGTGGACGCTGACCTGTGTGGCGGGAATCAAACTGACGCACTCGGTTTCTGGAATACTTCTCCTGACCATTTTCCTAAACCTCATCGCCATTGCTTTGACTTGGAAACTGGCGCGTGATTTGTTCGATGAGAAAACCGCCAGTCTTGGCGCGCTGTTTCTCGCCGTGTCGCCGTGGGCGGTGCATTACTCCGCCATCATCTACAATCCTTCGCCCATGCCGTTGTTCGGCGCGGTGATTTTTCTCGCGCTGTTCCGCTGCGTGCGCCACGCGAAATCCGCCGCGATTTTCTGGCTGCCGTTGCTCGTCATCATCGGCCCGCAATTCCACATGAGCACGTTGTCGCTCATCGCGCCGCTGCTGGTGTTCGGCTGGCTGATGCGGCTCAAACCAAGTTGGTCGTGGCTCGTCGCGGGAGTGCTTGCGGCGGTGGTTTGCTATCTGCCCTACGCCCTCGGCGACGCGCGGCACGATTGGGCAAACACGCGCGGGATGATGTTCGGCGGCGCGGGAAAATTTTCGGCGGATGCCCTCAAAGTCATTACCTCGCCGTTTAGTTTCCTGATCAATTACTGGTATCCCGGCTGGACGTATGCGCCGGGGGATTATCCCGCGCTCGCGCGACGGACGTTTGGCGGCATGGCCGGACTCGTCATCGTGAATTTGATTTCCGTAGGCTTCGCCGTGCTGTCCGTGTGCGGCGTGGTCTGCGCGGTAAAACCTCTGCTCAAAAATTTCCGCGCCGCGCCGCGTGAATTTCTCCTGCGCTCGCCCGCGTTGCTCTCTGTGGTTTTTCTGCTGCTGGCGTATCTGTTTTTCAACCTCATCGCCGGCAAGCCGTTTCATGCGCGCTACTGTCTGCTGGTGTTGCCGCTGCTGTTTACGCTGGCGGGATTCGGCGCGGCGCGGTGTTTGGAATCGGCGCGGCTGAATAAGTATTTTCTCCCGCTGCTGCTGGTGACGCTGGCGGCGAATCTTTGGTTCATGACGGCGATGTGCCGGTTTGAACACGACCGCATCACCGATGGCGCGGTGTTCGTGCCCGGCTACGCCAAGCTGGAATCGGTTTATCGCCAGTTGAAAACCACGGCGGAAACCAAAGTGGAAGTGCGCGACCGCGATTATCTGACCGCGCTGCCGCCCGGCGAGAAGAACAACATTTACCGCCACGTCGGCCTGCTGCGACGCTATGTCGCGTGCCGGGAAATGGAATTGCAAACCGCTGGAAAAGTTTTTGCGAACACGAACTTTTTTGAACTGCGCGCCGCCGCGCTCGTTCAATCCAATGATGTGGCGGTGAAGTTTTACGGCAACGGCATCGCGCTGGTGGCGGTGAAGGAATAAAACCATTCAAGGTAGGGACGGTGCGCTGCGCCGTCCTCCGCCCGCGCTTTGGCGCTTTTGGCGGGCGGGGTTCGGGAAGTTCCGCTGGCCCAAAAGCTGGGAAGTGCCAGCGGGGACGCCGCAGC
>JBEEMY010000172.1:0-5408 GCA_041192415.1 Verrucomicrobiota bacterium
TTTTGGATCACACCGTTCGATTACGCCGGTGCGGAAGGGCCGCAACGCGCGGTGGAATCGGTGTTGAAGGACAACAAAACCATCGGAATGTCCTTCGCGCTGATTGATTATGATGACGTCCATTCCGGCGACACGAACAACGGTTTCTGGAATCTCTCGCGGCATCATACGATGTATGGGCAGGCCGACCAGTTGTGCGCGTTCAAGCTGATGCCGCTTGAGCCGGAGTTTCAAAAGAAGCTGGACGCGCTGTGGTCGTTTCAAGTCGTGGACATGGAGCGGCGGCTGGTCGCTTTCAAGGATTTGTCGGTCGGCAAAATCAAAACGTGGCGCTGGGATTTCGGCGATGGCGAAACTTCCACGGAACAAAATCCAATCCACACTTACAAAAACCCCGATCACTACGTCGTGGTGCTGGACATCGAAGGCCCGGCGGGCAAAGCGCGCCGCGCCAAAGTCTGGGACGTGGCGGTAAAATAATTTTTCTATGATCAAAAAACTTTTCCTGCTTGGCGCGCTGCTGGTGTTGAACGCCTCCATCACGGCCAAAGATTTCAACGTCCTCAATTTCGGCGCGAAGGGCGACGGCGTGACGCTCGACACGGCGGCCATTCAGGGCGCGATTGATGCAGCAGCGGCGGCGGGGACGAATTCCCGCGTTTTAATTCCACGCTGGCGGCAGTTTCTCATCGGCACGCTGGTGTTGCGCGGCGGGATTGATTTTCACCTCAACGGCGAGTTGATCATCAGCACGAACCAGACGGATTACACCACCGACGCGGTCATCACGGCGAGCAATGCGCCCAATCTCAAAATCACCGGCAGCGGAAAAATCAGCGGGCGCTCGCCGGAATTCATGACCAGCTACGATGCGGCGGACGAATGGTGGCTCTTCAAAGAATGGCGGCCAACGATGTTCAAGCTGATCGGCTGCACCAATCTCGTAGTGCGCGATCTCACGTTTGGCGACGCGCCGTTCTGGGGGCTGCATATGCTCGGCTGTGAAAATGTTTTGGTGGAAAACGTCACCGTGAAAAACCGGCTCGACGTGCCGAATGATGACGGCATTGATCCCGACCATTGCCGCAACGTGGAAATCCGCAACTGCGACATCACCTGTGGCGATGACGCCATCGTCATCAAGTCCACGCGACAGACGAACGACTTCGGCGACTGCGCGCACATCCGCGTGCACGACTGCAAAATCCTGACGCAAGATGCCGGCCTGAAAATCGGCACGGAGACGACGGGGAAAATTTACGACGTGGTGTTTGAGCGCTGCAAAATCATTTCGAGCAGCCGCGGCCTGGCGATCCAGTTGCGCGACGAGGGCGACGTTTCTGGCATCACCTTCCGCGACATCAAACTGGTTTCACGTTACCACAGCGACCCATGGTGGGGACGCGGTGAGGCGATTTCCTTCACCGCACACCAGCGGAATCCCGGCAGCAAGCTCGGTAAGCTGCACGACATCACCGTAAAAAACGTTTCCGGCAAGGCGGAAAACAGCGTGCGCATCCACGGCAGCACCGCGAGTCGCATTGAGAATGTGAAGCTGGAAAATGTTTCCTTCGCGTTCGCGCGCTGGACGAAATACAACGGCGCCGTCTATGACAATCGCCCGACGAAAGTTCTCCCGCCCATCGAGCCGCACGCGATGGATGCCTTCAGCCTGCGCTACGTTGATAAAATTTCCCTCACGAACTGCGCGGTGACATGGACGACCAACAGTCCGGCCTATTTTCAAAATGCGGTGCAAGCTGAAGACGTGACCGGGTTCAAAGTCCATGGCTTCAAAGGCAACACATCCAAGCACCTGATCCTAGAAAAATGAATCCTGTCATCCGCAATCCCGTCCTCCCCGGCTTTCATCCCGACCCATCCATCGTCCGCGTGGGCGAGGATTATTATCTGGCGAACTCCACCTTCGAGTGGTTTCCCGGCGTGCCGATTCACCACTCGCGCGACCTTGTGAACTGGCGGCTCATCGGCCACGCGCTCACGCGTCCGTCGCAGCTCGACTTGCGCGGCATTGCCGATTCCGCCGGCGTGTGGGCGCCGAGCTTGAGCTATGCAGACGGAAAATTTTGGCTCATCTACACCAACATCCGGCAGACCGGCATGGGGCGACCGTTCAAGGATTGCGGAATTTTTCTGACCACGGCGGAAAATATTCTCGGCCCGTGGAGCGACCCGGTGGTGTTGAACAACATTGGTTTCGACCCGTCGCTCTTTCACGACGACGACGGGCGCAAATGGCTGCTCAACATGATTTGGGATTACCGCCAGTCCGGCGTTGTGCGCTTTGCTGGCAATGTCATTCAGGAATACGACCCGAAGTCCGGCAAGCTCATCGGGCCGATGACAAAAATTTTGCAGAAGCAAAATGTCCTCTGCGAAGGACCAAACCTCTACCGGCGCGATGGCTGGTATTATCTGATGATGGCCGAAGGCGGCACGGGTTGGACGCACAGCATTTCGATGGCGCGCTCCAGAAACATTCTTGGCCCTTACGAACTTGACCCGCAGTCCGTCGTGCTGACTTCGCGCGACGATGTTTCGCTGCCGCTGCAAAAAGCCGGGCACGGCGAACTCGTCGAGACGCCAGCGGGCGAATGGTATCTTGCGCACCTCGCCAGCCGTCCGCTCATCACCGGCGCACCGTTGAACACTGGTTCGCCGGATAAGTCAGACATCGCCGCGCAACACGCCGGGCATCGTTGCCTTCTTGGCCGCGAGACGTGCCTCCAGAAAGTCGAGTGGCGCGATGGCTGGCTGCGGCTCGCCACCGGCGGCACGAAACCGCAACTGGAAGTTCCTGCGCCGATAGGAACGCCGGCCTCCGGCACGGCTCGGTCAGAACCATCTTCTCAACTTGCCGTGCCGGAGGCCGGCGTTCCAACGCGTGATGATTTCGATTCCGAAATACTCGACGCGCGCTGGAGTTCGCTCCGCGTGCCGATGGATGAATCATGGTGCTCGCTCACCGCGCGTCCCGGCTGGCTGCGCCTGCGCGGACGCGACTCGCAGCACTCGCTCTATTACCAAAGCCTCGTCGCGCGGCGGCTGCAACACTTCCGCGTCACCGTTGAAACCCGCCTCGAATTTTCGCCCGAACTTTTCACGCATAGCGCGGGCTTGATTTGCTACTACGACACGCGCACGCATTTTTATCTCCGCGTCACGCATCATGAATCACTCGGCAAAGTCCTCGGCATCACGCTCACCGACGACGCCGTCTATGCCGAGCTGACCGATTCGCAAATCAGCATCAACGACTGGCAGAAAGTTTTTCTCCGCGCGGAGATTGACCACGCCAACTTGCAATTCAGCGCCTCACCGGACGGCGTGACGTGGCGCAACATCGGCCCCGTGCTGGATGCTTCAAAACTTTCCGACGACTACGGAAGCGCGTTGCATTTCACCGGCGCTCTCGTCGGCCTGTGCTGTCAGGACTTGAAAGATAACGTGCTCGCCGCAGATTTTGATTGCTTCGATTACCGTCCCGCCAACGGCTGAAAAACTCCATGACTGATTCCGCGCCCGGCAAACTGCAGTTGCTCTCGCATCCTAAAATTTTAGGACTGCTGCTTGGACTTGTGACTTTGTGCGTATTCTGGCCCGCGAAGGATTTTGATTTTCTCGGCTACGATGACCCCGGTTATTTTTCCGAAAACCCGAACATCCTTGGCGGTGTCACGGCGGCGAACGTCGCGTGGGCATTCACCAGCGGCGACGCGGCGAACTGGCATCCGCTCACCTGGCTCTCGCTGATGCTCGACGCGGAAATTTTCGGCCACGGCCCGGCGGGGCCGCACCTCACCAACATTTTATTTCACGCCGCGAACGCCGCGCTGCTGTTTTTCCTTTTGCTCCGCCTGACCGGTGCCCGCTGGCGCAGCCTGCTGGTGGCGGCGTTGTTCGCGCTGCATCCGCTCCATGTCGAATCCGTCGCGTGGATCGCGGAACGCAAGGATGTCTTGAGCCTCTTCTTTGAACTGCTCGCCTTGCTGGCTTACGCGCGTTGGGCGCAACGTGGCGAATGCGGCGAAAATAAATTTGGCATCGGCATCAAGCACCACTCATCGCCCTATAATTTCCCCGCGCTCATTTTTTTCACCCTCGCGCTGATGAGCAAGCCGATGGCCGTGACGATGCCCTTCCTGCTGCTGCTGCTGGACGCATGGCCGCTGCGACGATTTTCGATTTCTGATTTTCGATTTCCGGTTTTACGAACATTGGTCGTTGAAAAAGTTCCCTTCTTCGCGCTGTCCGGCTTGGCGTGCGTCATCACGTTTATCGTCCAAAAGAACGGCGGCACAGTGGCCACGCTGGACGCATTTCCTCTGGGCATGCGGTTGGAAAATGCTTTCGTTTCCTACGCTCGTTATCTCGGAAAAATGTTCTGGCCGACGCCACTGGCCAACCCCTACCCGCATCCGGGCCATTGGCCGGTGCTGCTGGTGCTCGGTTCCATCATTCTACTCGCGGTCGCCAGCATATTGGCGTTTCGCTGGCGCGATAGCCGTCCGTATTTTTTCACCGGCTGGTTCTGGTTTTTAGGCACGCTGGTTCCCGTCATCGGCCTGGTGCAAGTGGGCGATCAGGCGATGGCCGACCGCTATTCTTATTTGCCGCTGATCGGAATGTTCATCGCGCTGGTCTGGCTCGCGGCGGAACTGGCGGCGGATTGTTGCTGCTCGCCGGGCTGTCCATGCAGACACGCGCCCAGTTAAAATTCTGGCTGAACGACGGCACGCTTTTTGGTCACGCCATTGCCGTCACGGAAAAAAACTTCACCGCCGAAATCAATCTCGGCGCGTGGCTCTCGAAAAATGGCGCGGTGGATCAGGCCTTAATCTGCTACTCGCGCGCGTTGCAAATCAAGCCAATGGACGCGGTGGCATCGTATGACCTCGGCAACATTTTTCTGCGGATGGGCGACGTGGAAGAGGCGGAGCGCCGCTACGGAACCGCGCTGCAGACCCGGCCAGACTATCCCGAAGCCTTGAGCAACCTTGGCCTCGCGCTGACCCGCCAGAAAAAATACGCCGCCGCCGCCACAAACTTGCTGGCCGCGCTAAAAATCCGTCCCGACTTTGCCGACGCGCTCAACAATCTCGGGACCGTGCGCTACTATCAGGGCCAGCACGCAGAAGCGGCGCGTTGCTTTGGCCGCCCAGAACGCCGAAGTCGCCAGGTTTAACTCCGCTGGCTTCAAAAAACTGATTGTTCTGTGCAAGGTTGAGCTGCCGCGAAACCCGCTCGGCAAGCAAGGCTGCCGCGTCCCGACCGGCATCCAGCTGGGCGGGCGTAACGAATGGGGCTTCGTGAACACGAGCGACGTGTTCACGGCGACGTTCCCCTCGCGCCCGACGATCACCGACCGCGACTTCACCGACCTGCAC
>JBEEMY010000173.1:0-5386 GCA_041192415.1 Verrucomicrobiota bacterium
AGATAATTTCAACGCGGGCTGCTGCCGGAACGTCGTCGTCACCAGCAGAAAAATCACCAGCACGATCAACACGTCAATCAGCGCAACGATGATGATGGCGGGCGCGGTGCGGCGTTTATGGGTGAGAAATTTCATTTCTTGCCGACGTATTGGCGGCGAATGAATTCACTGCAAATCGTTTCCAGCTCGACGGCGAGCACTTCGACTTTTTTGGAAAAATAACTCCACGCCACGAGCGCGGGAATGGAGATGAGAAGGCCGATGAGTGTCGTGCGCAAAATCAAACTGATGCCCTGCGCGAGCTTGGAGGCGTCGTTCATGTTTCCCAACCCAGTGTGGCCGATGTCGCCGAACACCGTCATCATGCCGAAGATGGTTCCAACCAGACCGAGCAACGGCGCGATGCCCACGATGATTTCCAGCACGACCAAGCCTTGCTCCAGCTTTACGACTTCATGGCGCGCGCTGGTTTCCACGGCGGCTTCGTTATCAGCCTTGGGCCAGTCGCGGTGTTCGTCGGCAATTAAAATCAAGCGGCTCAAGGGCGATGCTTCCGCCTTGCAGAACTGGCGGAGATTTTCCAAATCCTGTTCCGTGCGACATTCCGTCACGGCGGCGGCGAGTTCCGCTGGCACGACTTTCCCCCAGCGCAACGTCCAGCCGCGCCAGATGACCACGCCCAAACCAATCACCGAAGTGAGGCCGAGCAAAATATAAACGAGTGTATCCATAAAATTTCAAAACGCGGACGGTTCAATAGTAATAAAAGCTAAACGTGATTTCCCGAAAATTCGCATTGATCATGCGCCTCATGTCCGACGGCCAGGCTTTGAACGGCGCGGCCTCCTGAATCGCTTCCTGACAAACGTAACCGAGCAACTGCCCGACGGTGTTCTCCAAAAAACTTACCTCGATGATTGTGCCGTCAGGCAGCAACTTGAAATGCACGGTGACTTTGCCGGTGCGATCCTGCGCGAAGCGACGGCTGTCCAGCAAGTCATACCAGCGCTGCGTGACCGCCTCCACAATCGCGCGGTCGTAGCTGCCGAACGCCGTGGACTTCACATCCAGCGACGACCATTGCAACTGCCGCTTCACGCCGCCGTCCTGCTTCAACGCCTGTCCCGGCAGTTGCGGTGACGTTTGCGTCTGGGCCTGCGCCTGTTTCAACGTGCGCGGCCGAGGCGGCGTAGGTGCGGGGGTTTGCTCGGCAGGATTCGGCTCCGGCATTCTCAATCTCAAATTGCCCAGACTCATCGCGTCGTGCGGAGCCGTTTCCTCCGGCGGTTTGGTTTCGGGCGTGGCCTCCGCTGGGGGCGTCGGCTGCAATTTCGGCAGCATTGGCACGTCCTCCGTCTTGGGAACATTTTTTTGCGAACCGTCCAGCTTGGGTTGGTTGGAATCTATCACCACATCGGGATTCGCCGCCCGGGAATTTTTATCGGAATAAAATTTCGCCTGCTTGGGCGGCTCCGGTTCCGCGTGGCTCACGTCCACGAAAACCATTGGCGGCTCCACCTCCTTATTGGCCGCGAGCTGCACGGAATTTTTTAGCGCCGGTTTTTTCAGCCAAGCCGGCGCGTGCAGCTTTTGCCACCAGCCCAGTTTTTTCCCCGCCTCGTAACCGCCCCATGCGCCTAGGTGCAGCAGCAAAGAAATCAAAAGCGCCGCGACCAGTCGGCTCGAATCGCGCCGGCTGGGACGCAGCGAACGGATTTCAGCGCGAACCATGAAAGGAAATCTTGCCGCACGTTCACCGCGCGGGCAACTGCTAGATTCAGCGGCGGCGGGTGGCCCGGCTTTTTTTGCGCCCCCGCCAAGCCAAAAAATGTTGTGCATCCCGCAAGCACCGGGCAGCGCCTTTCTGCCGCGCTGGCGATGATGCCGTTGCCATGAGCGGCCTATTTTCAAACTTCACCTGCTTAAACTCCCTTGCGCTATGAAAACCAACGAACCCCTCTTCGGCGGTCAGCCATCACCACGGCGAAAACGGTTTTATCTCGGCCTCACGCTGGCGGGCGCGCTGGCCACCGCAGTGCTGGTGTCCTGCGGCACAGTCAACCGCGCGGTGCTCGCGCCGCCGGAGATTCCCGGCGCGACGTTCGCCGGCACAGCGTCCTGCGCGGACTGCCACCAACAAATTGCCCGCGATTTTAATTCCTCCACGCACGCGCGCCTCAAGGCGCCCGGCGCGAACGCCAAAGACATCGGCTGCGAGTCCTGCCACGGCGCGGGCAGTTTGCACAATGCTTCCGGCGGCGCGCGCGGCACCATCATCAACCCACGCAAAGCGCCGGAGACTTGTTTCCAATGTCACACGGACAAGCGCGGTGAATTCAGCCTGCCGCATCATCATCCCGTGCTGGAAGGAAAAATCAGTTGCGGCGACTGCCATGACCCGCACAAGGGCGACGCGGTGATCGGCGGCGGCACGAATTTGAAACGGGAAAATGAAACGTGCGCGAAGTGCCACACGCAACAATTTGGCCCGTTTGTTTTTGAGCATGAGGCGCTGCGCGAAGGCTGCACCACCTGCCATCAGCCGCACGGCTCGGTAAATGACAAGATGCTCATCACGCGCAACGCCGCGCTCTGCGCGAAGTGTCATTTCGAGCAGCACACCACCAGCGGCGTGTTCATCGGCGGCGCGGATCACACCTCGCGGCTGGCGCGCGGAACCTGCTGGAGCGCGGGCTGCCATGAAGCCGTGCATGGTTCGCAAGTCAGCCCGGCCAACCGTTACTAACGAGAAAGGAACGCTGTGAAAACCAAGCTCACTAAAAATAATCTACGGAAACTTTGCGGCCTTGCCGGTGCGCTTGCCATGTCGGCAACGGCCACCGCCCGCGCCGACGGCACAAATAATCAAGACACCATCGAGTATCGCAACTGGGTCACGCTGGGTGGCGGTGGTTCATTCGTGAACGGCGATCCGGGCGCGTTTCAGCAACGCAGCCAGCTTCCGCGCAATGGCTATGGCGGCATTGAAAGCCTGCATTACGAGGCCGACCTCACCAAAAAAAGTTTGCTGGAGCTGGACGGGCGCGGACTTTACGACACCCACAATTACAGCCTCGGCGTGAAGCTCTCGAATCCCGACAACGGCTACATCAAGGCTGGCTACGAACAGTTCCGCACCTGGTATGACGGCAGCGGCGGCTATTTTCCCGGCGGCACGAATCGTTGGCAGGAACTTTACAGCCCGCTGGCCGTAGATCGTGGCCACGCGTGGTTCGAGGCGGGCTTGCGGAAGGAAAATTTGCCGGAAATCACCATCCGCTATGACCACGAATTCCGCGAAGGTTTCAAAAGCTCCACCATCTGGGGCGATGCCAGTGTGGCCGGAACCGTGCCGGTCTACCCCAACTCCACGGCCACCAGCCCAACCACGCGCAACTTCGTGCCGACGATTCTCGACTTGAACGAACGGCGCGATGCCATCGCCCTCGATGTGAAACAAGGTTTGGGTAAAACAGATTTGTCCGTCGGCCTGCGCTACGAGCAGATTGCAAATGACAACGCGCGCGATATGCACCGCCGCCCCGGCGAACTCACCGGCTCGACCGCGCAAAAGCGCGCCGACCGCTATCTCACCGAGCGCGAAAAACTCACGGAAGATTTGTTCAGCGCCCACGCCATTTCCGAGACGCGGTTTAGCGACAAGACCAAACTCACTGTCGGCGGCGCGTTCACCACGTTCGACACCGCCATCGGCGGCAGCCGGATTTTCGGCAACGGTTTTGATTCCGCCGTTGGCCCCTACCTCCGCAGCCAGCAACGTGACTCCGGCTTTTTCGCGCTGTCCGGCGGTTCACAGACGCGCGACTACGTCGGCAACATCAACCTGATGTTCACGCCGTTTGAAAAATTTGTCATCGTGCCCTCCTTCCGCTTCGAGTCGGAGGACATGGATGGCAACGCGTTGTTCCTGCCCACCACGGTCAATTCGGCGGGCGGCAAGGTGGTGACCAACGCCATCACCAAAAACGTCACCGCCCGCGATTCGCTGGAGGTCACGGAGGCGATTGAAGCGCGTTACACCGGCTTCACCAACTGGTCGCTCTACGCGCGCGCGGAAATTTCGCAGACGACCGGCGATGACCTCTACCAAATTTTTACCAATCACGTCACGCAGCTCAACGAGGCGGAAAGTTGGAAGCGCGCGTGGCAAAAATACACCGTCGGCGCGAACTGGTATCCGCTCGCCCGCCTGAATTTCGGCGCCCAGTATTATTACAAAGCCAGTGATTACAACTACGACCTGCGCGCCGCCACGCATGATGTGAATTTCCGCGCGCACTGGCGGCCGCTCAACACCTTGAGCTTGATGGCTCGCTATGATTTTCAAGTTGCCGATTACCACGGCGACGCGGGCTTGCAAGCAGGCGAAGTCACCGCCCACATTTTGAGCGGCACGATCAACTGGACGCCCATCAACCGCCTCTACACCCAGCTCGGCGCGAGTTACTCGTTTGAAAATACCTTCTCAACGCCCGCCGCCAACGCCGCCGGCATCACGAATGTCATACCGAACCTTCACAGCGGATACATCACCGCCAACGCCACCATCGGTTACGCGCTCGACGAAAAAACCGACCTCACGCTCGCCTACACGCTCTACAAGGCCGATGACTATGTGGACAATTCCCGCTGGTCGCAGCCGTTCGGCGCGGCGGACGAGACGCACACCATCACCGCCACGCTCGCCCGGCAAATCACCCGGCAGATTCGCGGCACGGTGCAATATGCCTACGCCCAAAACCGCGACACCGCCGCTGGCGGCCACAACGATTACGACGCCCACATGATTTATGCGTCCATGCAATACCGTTTCTAAAAAACAACCCAGGCCAAATATGAAAACCAAAATTCTGCTCCAACTCACCATTGTCACCGCATTGCTCACCGTCACCGCTGAAAAAGCTTTTGCCGCCGAGGCCCAGGAAGTCTGGGAGAAAAACTGCGCCGCCTGCCACGGCAAGGACGGTAAGGGCGAAACCAAAATGGGAAAGAAAGCCGGCTGCAAAGATTACACCGACGCCAAAAACCAGGCCGACCTCACGGACGAAAGGATTTTGAAAGCCATCAAAGATGGCGTGAAGGACGGCGAGAAAGAGAAAATGAAATCCTTCGCCGAAAAAGTCAGCGACGATGAAGCCAAGGCGCTCGTCGCCTATCTCCACGCGTTCAAGAAGTGAAGTGTGTTTGGGTGAGGGAGAACGGTTCGCAAACCGCCAGTGAAATTTTGCCAGCAGCCACGGAAGAAAATTATGCCCGACGAAACCCCAACCCAACGCCCGCCCGGGCGCAACTGGTTGAGTTATGCCGGCGCGGCGCTCGCGGCTTGCGCGTTCTTTGCGTTCCTGTTCCTGTTCGCGATTGATCT
>JBEEMY010000174.1:0-5381 GCA_041192415.1 Verrucomicrobiota bacterium
GTTGCTTCCGTGTGGGGCGTGGGCGAGGAGCGCGCGAAACTGCTCGCGCGGCTGGAGATTTTCACCGTCGAAGATTTGCTGCTTCACAAGCCGCGCCGCTACGAAGACCGCCGGAAATTTCTCGCCATCCGCGAATTGAAATTGAAAGAACCCGCCACCGTGCGCGGCAAAATCGTCGCGGCGGGCGTGAAGCGTTTCAAAGGCGGCACACGCGCGATGTTCGAGTGCATCCTCGACGACGGCACGGCGCATTTGTATTGCCGCTGGTGGCAGGCGCAGGCGTGGATGCCGGATTGGTATGCGGTCGGCCGTGAGTTTCTCATCTACGGCAAACTGGATTCAGACAAGAAGCCGCGCACGTTCACGCATCCCGAAACGGAATACTGCGAGCCGGGCGATGATGAATTCATCCACGTCAACCGCATCGTGCCCGTGCATCCGCTCACGGAAGGGCTGACGGCGCGGGTGATGCGCTCAATTATTTGGCGGGCGTTGGAAAAATTTGAAAAGGAAATCGCGGAGCCGACCATCGCGCTGGACTTAAAACAATTTCCGACGCGGGCGAACTCCGTTCACATGATTCATTTTCCGGAGGAATTGGCGGATGCGGAAATCGCGCGGCAACGGTTGGCGTTGGATGAATTCGTGGCGCTGCAATTTCAAATCCAGTCGCGGCGCAAAAAATTTGAGGCGATTTCCAAAGCCTTGCCGTGCGGTGGCGACAACCATTTGATGAAACCATTCTTGGCCGCGCTCGGTTTCAAACTCACCGCCGCGCAGTCGAGCGTGCTGCGCGAAATCCGCGCGGACATGGGCGGGGCGCATCCGATGCGACGGCTGTTGCAGGGCGATGTCGGCTCGGGCAAGACGGCGGTGGCGGCATGCAGCGCATTGATGGCGCTGGAAAGCGGCTTCAACGTCGCGCTCATGGCACCGACGGAAATTTTGGCGGAACAACATTTTAGAAATTTCTCCAAATGGTTTGAACCGCTCGGCGTGAAGGTGGAGTTGCAAACGGGCAGTCGCAAGAGTGGCGAGGATGGAAGATGGAAGATAGAAAATGGCCAACGCGTTCACCCCGCCAGCCTCAATTCTCCATCCTCCATCTTCATTGGCACGCACGCGCTGCTCACGAGCGGCTTTGAACCGCCGAAGCTCGGCCTCGTGATCGTGGACGAGCAGCACAAGTTCGGCGTGGCGCAGCGCGAAACGCTGGTGCGCAAAGGGAATTATCCGCATCTGCTCGTGATGACGGCCACGCCGATTCCGCGCACGCTCGGCCTGACGCTTTACGGCGACCTCGATGTTTCCACGATTGACGAACTGCCCGGCGGGCGCGGCGCGATAAAAACTTTTGTCCGCACCACGACGAAGTTGCCGAAAGTTTTTGAATTCATCCGCGAGAAAATTTCCGGCGGACGACAGGCTTACATCGTTTATCCGCGCGCCGAGGTGGCGGACACGGACAAAGACATCAAGGCGGTGACGAAGGAATTTGCCAACGTGCAGAAGGCGCTGACGGGATTCAAAGTCGGCCTGCTGCACGGACGCATCAAGCCGGCGGAGAAGGAAGCGGTGATGGCGGAGTATCGCGCGAACAAAATCCAAGCGCTAGTCACTACGTCGCTCATTGAGGTGGGCGTGGATGTGCCGAACGCGACGGTGATGCTCATCGAGAACGCGGAGCATTTCGGGCTGGCGCAGTTGCATCAGTTGCGCGGACGGATTGGCCGTGGTGCGCATGAATCGTTTTGTATTTTGATTTCCGACGCGCTGAACGAGGAGGCGCAGGCGCGGCTGAAAATTTTGGAGGAGACGAATGATGGCTTCAAAATCGCGGAGGCAGATTTGAAATTGCGCGGGCCGGGTGAATTACTCGGCCAGCAGCAGAGCGGCGCGATGCGGCTGCGCTTTGGAAATCTGGCGGAAGATTTGAACCTCATCCGACAGGCGCGGGAGCTGGTGAAAAAAAGTTTTGCCGTGAAGCTGTGAACTGCCGTGGGCATGGGCGGTTTCTAGCGTTTTAATTTCGCCAACGCAAAGTCCGTCATTTCTTTTGCCGCTGGAATTTTGCAGAGCAGCGCCAGCAGCCAGTAGATTCCCCCCGCAATCCCCGCCGGCACAAACACCGCGCCAATCTTTAGTGCGAGCGTTTCGTGGCCAAACCATTCTTCCCAGCGCATCCAGCCGCACCACGCGGCGACACACGCGAGCAACGCACCAAGCGTGAGCGGACGAACCGTGTTGCGCAGCGATTCCATCTCCAGCTTGCCGAGTTTTTTTCGCAGCGCAAACAGCAGCAACGCGACGTTGAGAATGGAAGTCGCGGTGTTGGCGATGCCGAGGCCACCCTGCTTCAACGGCACGACTAAAATCATGGCGAGCATGAAGTTCAGCGCGAGACAGACGAGGCTGATTTTCATCGGCGTCTTGGTGTCGCCGAGCGCGAAGAAGGCGCGGGCGAGAACATTCACCGCCGAGAATGCCACGAGTCCTGGCGCAAGGCAAAGGAGCGCGAACGCCGCGCGGGCGGTCGAGGCGGCGGTGAATTCGCCACGTTCAAACAGCAGGCGCATGATGGGTTCCGCCAGCGCCACGAGCAGCGCGGCGGCGGCGAGATTCACGAACAGCAGCGAGCCGAGGCCGTGCCGAAGTTGCGCACGGAACTCGGGATAATTTTTATCAATCGCCAGGCTGCTCAACGACGTTAGCAAAAATGTGGCGAGCGAGATGCCGAACATTCCCTGCGGCAGTTCCATCAGGCGCACGGCGTATTCAAACGAGGCGGTAATCTGCGGATCAATCGCGAACGCGAGCGTTTGCACGAGGAGCACGTTGAGTTGGAACGCGGCGACGCCAATCGTGCCGGGAATCATCCGCGTGGCAACGAGGCGCACGGTTTCATTTTTCCACGGCGAGACCCAGCGGTAGCGGAAGCCTTCGCGCCAGAGCGTAGGCACTTGAAACGCCGCCTGCGCCACGCCCGCGACTAGCACCCCGTAAGCGAGCGCGAAAATTTGCACGGGCAACCGGACTTCCTTCGGCAATTCCAGTCCCAGCTTCGGCGCGAAAAATAGCACAGAGGAAATCATCACGAGGTTCAGCATCGTCGCGCCCATCGCGGGGATGAAAAAATGACCGCGCGCATTCAACATTCCCATCAGCGCCGCCGCGATGCACACGAGCACCATGTAGGGAAACATCACGAACAGCAGCCGTAGCATCAGGTCGTTGGTGGGTTCAAACTGGTGCCACGCCAGCGCCGCCGCGATACCGAGCATCACCAGCGCAATCAAGACACTTGCCACCACGACGAGGCCGGAGATGACGGCGTTGGCCGCGCGCCACATTTCCACTTCGCCGTGATTTTTTTCCTTCTCCTTGAAGATGGGGATGAAGGCCGCCGTCAGCGCGCCTTCGCCCAGCAGGCGGCGGAACAAGTTTGGAATCTGAAATGCAAACGTGAACGCGGCAAACACCCAGCCGTCGCCCAGGAAGCGCGCATAGACCATCACGCGCACCATGCCAAGCACACGGCTCAACAACGTCGCGGCGGCCATCGCGCCGGAGGCTTTCAGCATTTTTGACACGCGCGGATTCTCACGCAAAGTCGCAAAGTCGCAAAGCCAAATTCCTTGGCGGCTTTGCGCCTTGGCGTGAGACGGGTTTGAGTTCAATTGGAAATTGGCATTTCACCGGCGACGATTTAACCTGCCCGCGTGAGCATCATTGACGAACTGAAATGGCGCGGCCTCGTGGCCGATTGCACGGACGCGGCGGAATTGGAAAAGAAAATCGCCGCGCCCATCACGCTTTACTGCGGCTTTGACCCAACGGCGGATTCGCTGCACGTCGGCAATCTCGTGCCGCTACTCGCGCTGCGGCGGTTTCAATTGCTCGGCCATCATCCCATCGCGGTTGCGGGTGGTGCGACCGGCAGCATTGGCGATCCGAGCGGAAAAACTGCCGAGCGCCAGCTCCTCACGAAGGAAATTCTCGACCACAACATCGCCAGCGTGAAAACGCAGCTCGCGAAGCTGCTTGAATTCGATGCAGCCAAAACCCCGAAACAAAATCCCGCGCGCCTCGTGGACAACGCCTCGTGGACGGCGGGCATTTCGTTCCTCGATTTTCTGCGCGACATCGGAAAACATTTTTCCGTCAACCAGATGATCGCCAAGGAATCCGTGCGGGCGCGCATGGAAGACCGCGACGTGGGCATCAGCTACACGGAGTTCAGCTATATGCTGCTGCAGGCGTTTGATTTCATGGTGCTGTGCCGCGACGCGAACTGCGAATTACAGATTGGTGGCAGCGATCAGTGGGGCAACATCACGGCAGGTATCGAACTCACGCGCAAGAAACTCAGCAGACAGGTTTTTGGTCTCACGCTCCCGCTCATCACGAACGCGGACGGCTCCAAGTTTGGCAAGAGCGTGAGCGGCGCTATCTGGCTCGATCCAAAACGCACGAGCGTCTATAAATTCTACCAGTTCTGGATCAACACGGATGACCGCGATGTCATTCGTTACTTGAAATATTTTACCTTCATGTCGCAGCCAGAAATCGAGTCGCTGGAAAAACAGCACGCGGAAAATCCCGGCGGGCGCGTGGCGCACCGGGCTTTGGCCAAAGCCGCGACGGATTTGATCCACAGCGAACACGCCACTACGGAAGCGATTCGCGCGAGTGAAATTTTATTCGGCGGCGAGTTGAAAGACGTCACCGAAAGCACGTTCAACGAAATTGTGGGCGAAGTGCCGACGAAAGAAATTGAGAACGCCAAACTCGACGGCGCAGGATTTTCGCTCGCAGAACTTTTGGTTCACGCTGGCTTGTGCCCCTCAAAAGGCCAGGCGCGAAAAGACATCGAGGGCGGCGGCGTGAACATCAACAACGTCCGCGAAGCCAGTGCTGCGCGCTTGGTGACGGCGAGTGATTTTCTTTTCGGCAAACACATCCTGCTCCGCAAAGGCAAAAAGAATTACGTCGTCGTGACGGCCAAATAAGCAACCGCTAATCTGCGCTCATCCTCGCTAATTTCTTGTTAGCGTTTATCAGCGTGGATTAGCGGTTTAGTTTTACTTCACCGCCGCCGACACGCGTCCCAGCCACAGCCCACTCACGCCGTAGTGCCATTCCAGTTGCGGAATGTTCGGCTGTTGGCCGCTGTTGCCACGGATGACGAGGCGGTCGGCCGGTTTCATTTTTTCCACCCACGGCGCGTAAGCTTTCGCATCGCCGTTGTTCCAAAGAATTTTGTGATAGGTCTCAAAGTCCTCTTTCGGCATCAGCGCGGGTTCGTAGCCAAGGATGTAACGCCAGCCGCCATTCGGATTTTTGAAAAACGTCTGGTAAAAAATTCCCATGTCGGCGGTGTA